>NZ_CEVYAT010000011.1:0-22361 GCF_982402205.1 Parolsenella sp.
TGCCCACGACGATCGACGGCAGGCTCGAGAGGGTCTCGATGGCCGTGGAGGCCGCGGTGGTGACCCAGTTGTCAGGCGCGTACTCGACCAGGAAGATCGCCGCGCCCAGGCTCACCGGCAGGCTGATGACGAGCGTGATGACGAGCATGTAGAACGAGTCGAACAGCTGCGTGGCAATGCCGGGCAGGACCTTGTCGGCCGAGTCGTTCACGAGGAATCCCGGCTGAAAGACCTTGCCGATGCCGCGCGAGAGGATGTAGGCGACGATGGCTGCGAGCAGCAGCAGGACGAGGCCGGCGATGGCGGTGAGCACGCCGGTGGCGATGCGGTCCTGACGTCCGATGCGGCGGGCGTGGGCGTCGAGGTCGACGGCGGCGGTCGCGGAGGCGGTGGCGGCCGCGGTTCGCTCGGCGCCCTTATCGGTGCCCTTCTCGGCCACGCCCTGGTCGGCGGGTTGGTCGGCGCGGAACTCGGCGGGATCGCTGGCAAACGTAGAGCTATCCATTCTTCTTTGCTCCCCTCTTGCCAATGACGTGGATGATCATGATGAACAGCAGCGACATGCCCATGAGCAGCAAGCCCAGGCTCCACAGGGCGTGGTACTCGACCGAGCCCGTGGTGGCGTTGGCGAGGCCGCTCGTGAGGGCCGTGGTGAGCGTGGCCGCCGGGTCAAGAAGGCCGGAGGGCATGGCCTTCTCGACGCCGCCGATGACCATCTGCACGGCGAGCGTCTCGCCAAAGGCGCGGGTCATGCCCAAGATGACGGCCGTCATGAGGCTGGGCAGCGCACTCTTGAGGACGACGTGGGTCACGGTCTGCCAGCGGGTGCAGCCCAGGGCGTAGGAGCCCTCGCGGTACTCGTTGGGAACCGCGGCGAGCGCGTCGATGGACAGCGTCGTGACCGTGGGCAAGATCATGACCGCAAGCACGATGGCACCCGACAGGATGCCCGCGCCGGTGCCGGCAGCCTCGCCAAAGATCGCGCGCATCGCGGCGTTCACCACCGTGAGGCCGATGAGGCCGTAGACGACCGAGGGGATGCCCACGAGCAGCTCGACCAGCGGCTGGAAGACCTTGCGGCCAAAGACCGGCTGGACCTCGACCACGAAGATGGCCGAGCCTAGGGCGATGGGCAGCGCGAACAGGGTGGAGAGCAGCGTCACGGAGAAGGAGCCCACGATGAGCGGGGCCGCGCCGTAGCGCCCGTCGGACGGAATCCAGTTCTGTCCGGTGATGAAGCTGCCAAAGTCAACGCCATCGGTAAAGAACGTGGTGAGGCCCTCGGCCGTCACCATGACGATGAGCACCGCGACGACGAGTGCCACGAGCGCCACGCAGGCGCCCGTGAGGCCCAGGCCCACGTTCTCCAGGCTCCTCTTTGGCATCAGGCGTTTTGCCATGAAGTGTCCTTTGCGAGTGGGGAGAAAAAGGGACGGGGCGCGCCCCCGAGTCGAAGACGCGCCCCGCGAAGGGAGGTGAGACTAGGCGGCGGAGATGGTGCCCGAGGCGTCCTTCTTGACCTTCATGCCGGTCAGGGGGATGAAGCCCTTCTCCTCGACGAGCGAGCCCTGGACCTCGTCAGAGAGCATGTAGTCGATGAAGGCCTTGGCGACCTCGTCGGCGTCGGAGGCGGTGTACATGTGCTCGTAGGACCAGATCTTGAAGTCGCCGGACTCGACGTTCTCGCTCTTGGGCTCGACGCCGTCGACCTTCAGAGCCTTGAACTTCGTGTCATCGAAGTAGGAGAAGGCGAGGTAGGAGATGGCGCCAGCGGTCTGCTGGAGCTTCTCGACAACGGTGCCCGAGGAGTCCTCCTCGGCAACCGGCTTGAAGGAGTCGGGCACGGTGGCGCCGGCGAGGACGGCGCTCTCGAAGGTGGCGCGGGTGCCGGAACCGGCCTTGCGGTTGATGACCTGGATGGGGCCGGCGGTACCGCCCACCTGGCTCCAGTCGATGATCTCGCCGGTGAAGATGCCCTTGAGCTGCTCGGTGGTGAGGTCGTCGACGTCGACGTCGCTGTTCACGACCGGTCCCATGCCCACGACGGCAACCTGGTTGTCAACGAGCTTGGCGGCGTCGGCGGCCTCGAGCTTCTCCTCGGCGAAGATGTCGGAACGGCCGATCTGGGCCTTGCCGTCCTTGACGTCGGACAGACCCTGGCCGGAGCCGCCGCCCGAGATGGTGATGGTGACGTTGGCGTTGGCGTCCATGAAGGCGTTGGCGGCGTCCTCGACGAGCGGCTGGAAGCTCGTGGCGCCCGAGCAGGTGACGGAGCCGGAGAGGTCGGCGGCAGTCTCCGTGCTGGCAGCGGCAGTGGAGGCGGAGCCGGAGCCACCGCAGCCAACGAGGCCGAGGCCGGCGAACGCGGCGAGGCCACCGGCCAGGCCACCGAGGAACTGACGACGAGACATGTCCATGCTCATGATTCTCCCTTGAGAGTGGTGTGTGGAGGCGTGCGGGCGACCGGTCGCTTGCCGGTCTTTGGGCCCGCGCCTCCGTGTCGAGAATCAATCTATAGGCCAGCGGTTGCGATTCCTCGCTCAACGGCCGTCCCTTACGTTTGCCTGACGGCTCCTTACAGCCGCGTGACGCGGGCTTACGTTTCGTTTACATTTCGCGGGTTGGCGAACGTTGCTGCAGGGTGTTGCGCTTACACAAGGCGGACGTTTGCTGCGAGAGGCCGCACTCGGCGGGGGCAGGGGCTTACACAAAGCGGGCGTTTGCTGCAATCCGCCGTTCTCGGCAGCGCCATGCCCTGCAGGAATCGGTCGTTTGCTGCATTCGGCCGCTCTCGGCGACGCCGTGCCTTACACAAACTGGTCGCTTGCTGCAATCCACCGTTCTCGGCAGCGCTGCGTCTTACACAAAGCGGGCATTTGTTGCAATCCACCGCTCTCGGCGACGCCGTGCCTTACACAAACTGGTCGCTTGCAGCATTCGGCCCTTCTTGGCAGCGCCACACCCTGCAGGAACTGGTCGTTTGCTGCAATCCACCGTTCTCGGCAGCGCCACGTTTTACAGGAATTGGCCGTTTGCTGCATTCGGCCGTTCTCGGCAGAGCCCCCGCCTTATACAAATCGGTCATTTACAGCAAACGGTAACCGCCTCCCCTGGCAGCCGCCAGTCCCCTCTCCCGATCGCAATTTCCTAGGAATTTGTCGAAATACACATTTAACGGACAGGCATTAGCCCGTTTTCCTAGGAATTTGTGGATAACAGCAAGGCGCCCCTCTCGGCACTTACCGTTTGTGCAGAACTGCGTTTCTTGCCGCGTGGTTTTGCACAAACACGCAGTTCTTTCCGTATTTCTGTTGCTAAAACGGCAAAAAGCGCTGCTTTGCTGCAAACTGCGCGGACAGAACCGCAGTTTGCAGCAAACCGCAACACGGGCGCTGGCAGAGAAGAAGGCGATCGGCGTTCTCCCCGACCCGCACCCACTCGCTGGCAGGCACCTTCCGCTCGCGGAGTGGCCGAGGGGCGGCGCGGCGCCCAACCCACACCCACTCGCTGGCAGACACCTTCCACTGAGGCGAACCTGATAATAGTTAGGTTTCAAAATGTTAGGTTCCTATTAATTAGGCTCCCACATCGTTAGGTACCTTTACTATTACTCGCCCGGCGTCCTATCATGCTCCTGCACAACAACATATGAGAGAGGAGCAACATGCCAACGTCAGCAAAGGAGGTGAGCACCATGGAGACCCACGAAACGCCCAGCTCAGCGGCCCAGTCGAGTCAGGACGCCGCGCCCCGCCCGGCAGCCACCGCCGCAACCGCCGGCACCGCCCGCACGGCAGCTACGACCGCCAGCGCCACAGCCATCACCAGCCCGACAACCGCGCCCACCAGCGCCGCGGCCTGCCAGGCAGCCGCGTCCGCCAACGAGGGCTTTGCCCCCTGCGGCCGCATCGAGGCCCATCCCCTGCCCAACGGCGACGACCCCTTCCGCCCGCGCTGGATGGACATCGAGGACCCCGGCGAGCGCCAGTGCGCCCACATCGTGGACACGCTAGGCTTCTGCGGCCACTACATCCACATCCACGGAGGCGGCCGCTCGGGACGCGCGCCCATCATCTGCGCCCTGCTCAAGCACGGCGACGCCATGCCGCAGCGCGAGCTCATGAACATGTTCGACCTCAAGGCGGGGTCGCTATCCGAGGTGCTCGCCAAGATCGAGCGCGACGGCCTCATCGAGCGCACGCGCGACCCGCAGGACCGCCGCCAGCTCATCGTCCGCCTCACCGAGAAGGGCCACGCGCAAGCCGAGCGCGAGCAAACCGAGCGCGAGCGCTTCCGCGCCGAGCGCGCCCTGCTCGAGGACATGCTCGCACGCATCAAGGAACGATGGCGCAGCATCAGCAAGGGAAGCGACAAGGAGGATTGCGCATGCAGCAGCAACTAGACGCCGAGGCCGCAGGCAAGGCCAAGGCCATGAAAATAAGCTACGCCGCCATCATGCGGCGTCTCATGGAGAGCATCCGTGGCTACAAGAGGGTGACCATCGCCACCCCGCTGCTCGTTCTGGGCGAGGTCGTCTGCGAGATGGCCATCCCGTTCCTCACGGCCAGCCTCATCGATCAGATCAAGGTGGGCGCCACCGTGGCCGAGCTTCTGCCCGCAAGCGGCGTGCTCGTCCTTCTCGCCCTGTGCTCGCTGGCCTTTGGCACCGGCGCCGGCATCACCTGCAGCCACGCAAGCTGCGGCTTTGCCAAGAACCTGCGCCGCGACATGTTCTACAACATCCAGCGCTTCAGCTTTGCCAACATCGACGAGTTCAGCTCGAGCTCGCTCGTGACGCGCCTCACCACCGACATCAGCAACGTCCAGATGGCGTTCATGATGATCATCCGCATCGCGGTGCGCTCGCCGCTGTGCCTCGTGTTCGCCTTCGTCATGGCCACGGTCATGGGCGGTCCGCTAGCGCTGGTCTACGCGGCGGTCATCCCGGTGCTGGGCTTTGGCCTGTTCTACATCATTCACCTGGTGCGCCCGATCTTCACGCGCGTCTTCCACAAGTACGACGCGCTCAACGAGTCGGTCGAGGAGAACGTCACCGGCATGCGCGTGGTTAAGAGCTACGTGCGCGAGGACTACGAGAAGGGCAAGTTCGCTCGCGCCGCGCAGGACGTCTGCCTCGACTTCACCCGCGCCGAGAAGCTCCTCGCCTTCAACAACCCCCTGATGATGTTCGCCGTTGACCTCACCTGGGTCGTCATCATCTACTTTGGCTCGCAGACAATCATCACCACCGGCGGCACCGCGTTCGACGTGGGCCAGATGTCGGCCATCTTCACCTACGGCTTCCAAATCCTCATGAGCCTCATGCAGCTGTCGATGATCTTCGTCATGGTCACGATGGCCGACGAGAGCGCCCGACGCATCGAAGAGGTCCTCGATGCCGAGCCCACGATCGCCGCGCCCAAGGACGCCGTGACCGAGGTCGCCAACGGCAGCATCGACTTTGACCACGTGAGCTTCAAGTACTCGGCCCACGCCGAGCGCCAGGCACTCGAAAACGTCGACCTGCACATCAAGAGCGGCGAGACCATCGGCATCCTGGGTGGCACGGGCTCCTCGAAGTCCACGCTCGTGAACCTCATCGGCCGCCTGTACGACGCCACCGAGGGTAGCGTGCGCGTGGGCGGCGTCGACGTGCGCGACTACGACCTCGAGACGCTGCGCACCAACGTTGCCATGGTCCTGCAGAAGAACGTGCTGTTCAGCGGCACCATCGCCGAGAACCTGCGCTGGGGCGACGAGAACGCCACCGACGAGCAGGTGCGCGAGGCGGCCCACCTGGCCTGCGCCGACGAGTTCGTCGACGGTTTCCCCAAGGGTTACGAAACCTACATCGAGCAGGGCGGCTCCAACGTCTCCGGCGGCCAGAAGCAGCGTCTGTGCATCGCGCGCGCCCTGCTGCGCCGCCCCAAGGTCCTGATCCTCGACGACTCCACGAGCGCCGTCGACACCAAGACCGACGCCAAGATCCGCGAGGGCCTGGCCACCTACCTGCCCGACACCACCAAAATCATCATCGCCCAGCGCGTGGCCTCCGTGCAGGACGCCGACCGCATCGTGGTTATGGACGGCGGCCACATCGCCGACGTGGGCACCCACGACGAGCTCATGCGCCGCAGCCCGATCTATCGCGAGACCTACACCTCGCAGAACAAGATGGGTGCCGACGAGGCCGACGTCGAGGCCGCCGAGGCGGCGAGCGACGCCGCCAGCGCCGCGAACGTCAACGCCAAGAAGGGAGGCGAGGGCCTTGAGTAAGCAGCAGACCAAGCCCCGCGCCAAGGCGGGCACCGCCGGAAGGCTCATCAAGACGATCTTCTCGTTCTACCCGCGCCTTCTGCCCGCGATCGTCGCATGCCTGCTCATCGCGGCCGTTTCGAGCTCGTTTGGCTCGGTCTTCCTGCAGGGCGCGCTCGAGATCGTGACCCAGTTTGGCCAGACCGGCGACTGGGCCGCCGCCCAGCCCGAGGTCTTCCGCCTTGTCGCCACGCTCGCGGCCGTCTACCTCGTGGGCATCGCCGCGTCCCTGTTCTGGAACCGCTCCATGGCCATCGTCACGCAGGGCTCGCTCGAGAAGCTCCGCGAGAAGATGTTCAGCAGCATGCAGGACCTGCCCATCAGCTACTTCGACACGCACCAGCGCGGCGACATCATGAGCCACTACACCAACGACATCGACGCCCTGCGCCAGATGATCTCGCAGTCGTTGCCCAACCTCTTCCAGACTGGCGTCGTCCTCATCACGGTGTTCTTCATCATGATGTACTACTCGGTGTGGATGTGCCTGGTCATCGTGGCCGGTGTGGCGTTCATGGTGGTCATGACCCGCGTGCTGGGCAGCAAGTCGGCCAAGTTCTTCGTGGCGCAGCAGCGCGAGCTGGGCGTCGTCGAGGGCCAGGTCGAAGAAATCATGAACGGCCAGAAGGTCGTCAAGGCGTTCTGCCACGAGGCCGCCGCCGAGGCCGACTTCGACAAGATCAACGAGCATCTCTTCGAGGTCTCGCAGCAGGCCAACATGTACGGCAACATCCTGATGCCCGTGCTCATGAACATCGGCAACCTCATCTACGTCATCGTAGCGCTGGCAGGCGGCCTGCTGCTCGCCCTGGGCGTGCCCAACGTGTCGCTGTCTGGCATGGCGCTCTCCATTGCCGTGGTGGTGCCGTTCCTCAACATGACCAAGCAGTTCTGCGGCCAGATTGGCCAAATCTCGCAGCAGATCAACGCCGTGGTCATGGGCCTTGCCGGCGCCGACCGCATCTTTGCCCTCATCGACGAGCAGCCCGAGGAGGACGAGGGCTACGTGACCCTGGTGAACCTAGGCGTCGAGGGCGGCGAGCTGGTCGAGAGCGAGAAGCGCACGGGCCTGTGGGGCTGGAAGCATCCGCACCACGATGGCACGACCACCTACACCCCGCTGCGCGGAGACGTCCGCATGGAGGACGTTGACTTTGGCTACACCCCCAACCACCAGGTGCTTTACGGTGTGAGCGTCTATGCCAAGCCGGGCCAGAAGGTGGCCTTCGTGGGCGCCACGGGTGCGGGCAAGACCACGATCACCAACCTCATCAACCGCTTCTACGACATCGCCGACGGCAAGATTCGCTATGACGGCATCAACGTCAACAAGATCCGCAAGGCTGACCTGCGCCGAAGCCTGGGCGTGGTGCTGCAGGACGTCAACCTGTTCACCGGCACCGTCATGGACAACATCCGCTACGGCCGTCTCGACGCCACCGACGAGGAGTGCATCGCCGCCGCCAAGCTCGCCGGCGCCGACGACTTCATCAGCCGCCTGCCCGAGGGCTACGCCACGATGCTTTCTGGCAACGGCGCGCAGCTCTCCCAGGGCCAGCGCCAGCTCATCTCGATTGCCCGCGCCGCCGTGGCCGACCCGCCCGCGATGATCCTCGACGAGGCCACGAGCTCGATCGACACGCGTACCGAGGCCATTGTCCAGAAGGGCATGGATGCGCTGATGCAGGGCCGCACCACGTTCGTTATTGCGCACAGGCTGTCGACCGTCCGCAACTCCGACGTAATCATCTGCCTCGACCACGGCCACGTTATCGAGCGCGGCAGCCACGACGAGCTCATCGCCAAGAAGGGCTACTACTACCAGCTCTACACCGGCGCGTTCGAGCTCGAGTAGGGCTCGCGAGCAGCGAATAGCGCACGAGAAGGGCGGCGCCGTCTGATTCATCCCAGGCGGCGTCGCCCTTCTTTGCATGCTCCTTGGTGATCGCTAGGGACGCGCGTCTACATCGGCGGCCGTGCGGCCCCACGTCTACGCCTCGTCGAGGGCGTACAGCTCCCCCGCCTCGACGAGCGTGAGGCCCGAGCCGCGCAGTTTGAGCTCCACGGGCTCGCCCTGCACGCGCACGATGTCAACCGTGCCTCCATCGACCGAACAACTGTAGGCGTAAGACACGGTGAGGTCACTCGAGTGCAGGCGGTCAAGCAGGGTCGCGAGGCCACCCGGTACGTTGTCGACGCGCAGGGCCGCAACCTCGCAGGTAGAGGCGTCATAGCCCAGGTTGCAGAGCATCTCGCAGCTGTCATGAGGCCGGTCAACCACAAGACGCACGATGGCAAAGTCCGTGTTGCTCGCAACCATGACGCCGTGAATCTGGATGCCGGACTCACCAAGCACGCGGCACATCCTCGCCAGACGGCCCGGCCCAGCCGGCAGGCAAACGTTCAGCTGGTCAATCATGGTGGCCTCCTTGCGTTGGCGAATTCCTATCGCAAGATTACTGCGAGCCAATTACGCTCATTAGCCTAAGGGCCCCATTTAACCTCCACGTTCTTAACCTGGCGTAGTTATGAAACACAGACGCTCGGAGTCGATCGACTCCGAGCGTCATCGTGATATCAATGCAAGCGAAATTAAGCCTGCAATTACCCGTAAATCCGCCCCGACTTCGTCACCCATCCGTAGTCCGAGCGATAAAAGTTAACCTTAACGAAAATGCTCTTGCCACCGCTTTCGATATAACATTGCTGTATAGAACCACTCGATGCGGTGCCCCTATAATCATCGATCCAGCGCCCCTGGATGCCACTAATCTTCCCGTAGCCGTCGTCATAGGTATACCTAACACACACCCTAACCGAATTATCTATCCAAAGAAATTTAGACATCGTCAGCATCGAACGGGGCGAAATAGCATCTGCTGCTTCAACAGCCCCCTGTTCGCATGCAATCGCGGGCGTAAGCGGAGCAGCAAGACAAGTAGCCATCATCACAACGAGCGCAAAACGCTTAATACTACTGGCAATCAAGTCAATCACCTCTCCTTAGCTAGGCTGAATTCTGATTTCATTTGGGACCAGAGAACCACTAGCTCTCGATTTCCCCGTAGGCCCCCATTCGGCTTCAACGTAGCTGCCTTCAGTTAGGTCAGAGAAAGAGAGCGAGACTCCGTCCTCATCCTTGACCAGCACCTTTCCTCCGTCGTCGAAAACGTAAAAGTCATCATCTCCGGGGTCGGTTTCCACGCCACGGTACTTTGTTTCCACGACAATGGAGCGATCTGTTTTCGCAATGACGGTTCCTCGGACAATGTGCCGATAGCCTACGGCCTGCGTAGCCCATATCAACGCAACAACCACGCATAAGATAGCGATAGCGACCGCAAGATAGCGCTTCCTCATTGCTTTCACCTCCCCTCAAGCTCATCAGGGCCTATCCGGGACGATGGCACCAGTGTGCCGTATATCCCTTACTTAGTCCCTTATTAATGCGAGCAGAGCGGCAAGCGGCACGACAATGACGGCAAACGGAATAAGTAATTGAATCGTTTCCCCAGTTAAACCGCCTACAAGCGGGTACAATCCACTGGGACAAACAGACGGGAGATGCACATGTATTCGTTCACGAGCCGCGTGAGGTACAGCGAGGTCGACGAGAACTGGAGGCTCACCATTCCGGCGCTCATCGACTACCTGCAGGACTGCAGCACGTTTCAGTCGGACCTGCTAGGCATGGGGCCCGAGCACATCGCGAGCACCAAGCTCGCGTGGATGCTCAGCGCCTGGAAGATCGAGATTCGCAAGCTGCCGCGCTTCAACGACGAGATCGTCGTGAGCACGTGGGCCACGGGCTTCAAGGGACTGCGTGCCAACCGCAACTTCACCGTGTGCGCGGCGGGCGCACCAGCAGACGCCGAGCCGCTCGTCCGCGCGGACTCGAGCTGGTTCATGTTCGATGGCAACAAGGGTCGTCCCGTGCGCACGCCCGAGAGCGAGTGCATGCCCTACATGGAGTTCGACGGCGATGACGCGCCACTCGACATACCCGCGATTCCGCACGTGGTGCGCATCGAGGACGAGGGCGAGCCGCTCACACCTGTGCAGGTCACGGCCGCCCATCTCGACACGAACCACCACGTCAACAACGCCCAGTACGTGGCGATTGCGCTGGGCGCACTGGGCGAGCGCGTGCCTGCCACTCCCCTTACGCTCGACGTTCACTACAGCCAGGCAGCCAAGCTCGGCGACGTCATCTACCCGCACCTTCACGAGCAAGATGACGCGCTTACCGTGACGCTCGACAACGCGGACGGCAAGCACTACGCCATCGTGAGCGTGAGCTAAAAGAGGCGACACAGGGACGGCAACAGGCTTGGAGCGGCCGAGCGAGAAGCACGAAAGAGGCCGGGATGGGAACGTCTCCCACCCCGGCCTTTGTTTGTGTATGCAGGTTGCAGGGCACGACAGCCGCGCCCGCCCCGCTCGCGCTAGTACGCGATGTCCATGCGGCGAACGATGTCGAACGAGATGACGCTCGTGTCGACGTACTCCTCGGCCAGGACCACCGGCGCGTCGCTCGTGTCATAGAGAACCGACCTCGTGACCAGCATCGGGCGCTCCCCCACCTCGGTAGCCGCCCCATCGCCCACGACGGCGCGAGCCTCGCTGGCCGTCACCACGTCGAGCTCGGTGCGCTCCCACGACAGGCGCCTGCCTCCACGCTCGAACAGGTAGCAGAAAAGCGACCTGGGATAGCTCGCGAGCTCCGCGAGCGCGGCCGCAACGTCATCGCCGCCCGCCACCTCGAGGCCCAGCCAGTCGCGACAGATGGCGCACGGCCGGCCGTCGGCCAGGAACTGCTTGGTGACCTCGATGACGGGCTCGTCATCGGAAAGGCGCAGCTCACAGCGGGCGCGGGCGGCTTGCTCACCCTCGGCCTCGCAGGCTCGCAGGGGCCGCACGTCTGCCTTGTGGCCGCAGCGCTCGATGGCACGTGTGAGCTCGCTTGCGGGCGAGAGGTGCGCGCGCACGCCCATGGCCTCGACGTTCACGAAGGTGCCCTTGCCCTGGCGGCGCAGCACGACGCCATCGGCCGCAAGGTCGTTCAGGGCCTGGCGAACCGTCGTGCGGCTCACGCCCAGGCGCTGGGCGAGCTGCTCCTCGCGCGGCAGCTTATTGCTGGCCGCAAGGTCCATCTCGTCAATGATCGCCTCGAGCGCGCGACGCGTCTGGTCTGCGAGCGACCCCGTCTTTACCCGTTCAGCCATGGCGCCTCGCTAGTCCCAGTAGCCCTTGTGGACCTCGGCGGCCTCCTCCTCGACCTCGGGGAAGGGGCCCTCGACCTTGATGTCCTTCTGGCCACGGGCAAAGACGTCGCGGCAGGGCAGGTCAAAGGTGGGGTTCTGCTCGTTGGAGCCGGTGAGCTGCAGCAGGCGACGCTCGGTCATGCCATAGACAACGCGGCCGATGCCCGCCCAGTAGATGGCGCCCGAGCACATGGCGCAGGGCTCGGCGGTGGTGTAGAGGGTGCAGTCCTTGAGGAAGGCACGCGAGTACTCGTGGCTGGCGCGGCGCACCAGGGCGGTCTCGGCGTGGCCGGTGGCGTCGCGCTGGGTGATCTCGATGTTCTCCTGCTCCATCAGGATGTTGCCGTCCTTGTCGGTGAGCAGCGCGCCAAACGGCGTGTTGCCGTGCTCGCGCGACTCGCGGGAGACCTGGATGCAGCGGCGCAGGTAGTACTCGTTGGACTCGGCCATGATGCTCTCCTTTTGCTGGTGGCGCCTGGGGTGGGCGCGATGGTTGTCGATGTGGCGTGGCCTGCCAGCACGCGTTGTCGGCAAGCAGCGTCTTTTGCCGAGAAGGACGCGGCGTTGTGCCGTCCACCTCGCATGCCGAGACGAGCGCCGGCACGCGTTGCCAGTCGCTCGTCCTATGCAAGGGCGCAACGCCAACACACGTTGCCGACGGTGCGCCCCATTACCAAGACGGACGACGGTGCGCTCCCCTTCTGCGCGCGCCATCGTCCGCCCCGTAACGCTCGAAAGGTCATACCTATTACCTTTCGACTCCCATCATAGCGCCGCGGGAGCAAAACGCCCCGTGTCGCACGCAGACGGCACGGGGCAGGCGGTGAACGGATGGGCTGGACAGAGGCTGGGCGTCACGAAGCCGCAACGAGCGAACGCTCCTGCTACATCAGCTCGCAGACGTGGCTGGCGAAGGCCACGGGGTCGTCGGGCAGGATGCCCTCGACGAGCAGCGCCTGGTCATAGAGCAGGCCGGCGTACAGGCTAACCTTGTCCGCCTCGCCCGCCTCCTGGGCGGCCTTGAGCTTGTCGAACACCGGGTGCTGGGCGTTGAGCTCGAGTACGCGCTGGGCCTTGGGGGCCTCGCCCGCGTCGGGGCCGGCGGAGAGCACCTTCTCCATCTCGAGCGACAGCGGGCCCTCCGAGGTGATGGCGGCCGGCGCGTCAGTGAGGCGCGCGGACACGGTGACCTTCGTGACCTTGTCGCCCAGGGCGTCCTTCATGGCCTTGAAGAGGTCCTCGTTGTCCTTGGTGGCCTGCTCGGCAGCGGCCTTCTCGTCCTCGGTGGCAAAGTCGACGTCGCCGGCGGCAACGTTCTTGAGCTCGAGCGAGCGGTCCTCGACCTCGGGCTCGGCGCCATCGGCCACGGCCTTGGCAGCGGCCTCGCGGGCGGCGTCGTCCTCGTAGGTCTTGGGCAGGCCCTTGGCCTCGTAGGTGCGCATGGCCTGGAAGGTGAACTCGTCGACGTCAGCCGTGCAGAGCAGCACGTCATAGCCGTGGTCGAGCGCGGCGCGCACGACGGGCATCTTCTCGAGGCGGTCGCGCGAGTCGCCGGCGGCGTAGTAGACGGCCTTCTGGCCCTCGGGCATGGCCTTGGCGTACTCGGCAAGCGTCACCATCTTCTTCTCGCGAGCGCTCCAGAACAGCAGCAGGTCTGCAAGCTCGCCGGCCTTCATGCCATAGCTCGAGTAGATGCCAAACTTGAGGCCGCGGCCAAAGTTCTCGAAGAACTTCTCGTAGGCCTCGCGGTCCTGGTCGCGCATGGCCTCGAGCTCGCTCGTGACTTTCTTCTCGATGCGGTTAGCGATGGCGCGCAGCTGGCGGTTCTGCTGCAGCGTCTCACGGCTGATGTTGAGCGTGACGTCGGGCGAGTCGACGATGCCGCGCACGAAGTTGTAGTAGTCGGGCACGAGGTCAGCGCACTTCTCCTGGATCAGGACGTTGGAGCTGTAGAGCGCGAGGCCCTTCTCGTAGTCCTTGCTGTACAGGTCGAACGGAGCCTTGCCGGGGATGAACAGCAGCGCGTCGTACTCGAGGGCGCCCTCGGCATGGAAGGTGATGGTGCGGGCCGGGTCCTCCCAGTCGTGGAAGGTGGACTTGTAGAACTCGTCGTAGTCCTTCTGCTCGACGTCACCGCGCTTCTTCCAGATGGGCGTCATCGAGTTGATGGTCTCGAGCTCGGTGTAGTCCTCATACTCGGGCTTGTAGTCGTCGCCGGCGTCCTCGGGCTTGGGCTTCTGGCGGCTCTTGGTGACGAGCATCTGGATGGGGTGGCGCACGTAGTTGCTGTACTGCTTGATGAGGTCCTTGAGCGTCCACTCCTCGAAGAAGCGGCTGTAGCGCTCGCCCTCGGTGCCATCGGCGGGCTCGACGTCTTCCTTGAGCGTGAGGATGACGTCGGTGCCGCAGTGGTCACGCTCGCCTTCCTCGATGGTGTAGCCCTCGAGGCCGTCACTGACCCAGACGTGGGCGGTGTCCTCGCCCAGGGCGCGCGTCACGACGCGAACCTCGGAGGCAACCATGAAGGCGGAGTAGAAACCCACGCCAAACTGGCCGATGATGTCGACGTCGTCGCCCTGGTGGTCTGCGTTGGCGGCCTTGAACTCCTCGGAGCCGGAGTGGGCGATGGTGCCGAGGTTGCGCTCGAGCTCGTCGGCCGTCATGCCGATGCCGTTGTCCGAGATGGTGAGCGTGTGGGCGTCCTTATCAGGGGTGATGCGAATCGAGAGGCTGTCCTCGTCGAGGCTGACGTCGCTGCTGGTGAGGCTCTTGAGGTAGAGCTTGTCCTCGGCGTCGGACGCGTTGGAGATGAGCTCGCGGAGGAAGATCTCCTTGTTGGTGTAGATCGAGTTGATCATGAGGTCGAGAAGCTTCTTGCTCTCGGTCTTGAACTTGCGCATGCAGTGCCTCCTGATGGTGCGAAGCGGATTTGCGGCGGCGCGCACGAGACGCATGGCGCCCGCGGCGTGCGAAACCGCAAATCTGCTATTGCTTGACTTAGGTTTTATATCCCAAATGCGCGCATGTATTCAAGAAAATCAGCTTGCAAGACAATCGTCAGAAATGTATTTGCGATTTCTTGAGGCTAAATTGCCGTCCACCGAGTATTGATGCGATTTAGGCTATCAAAACACCAGATGAGAATAGCCTGAGACATCAACTACTCCGAGCCTGGAGGTTTAGCCTCAAGAAATCGAAAATACTTTTGGGAGGGTAACGTGGAACGGACACTTTGCGGCCTAACCGCATATCGCTATTACCAGATTCCGCCCCAAATCCTGGTCCTATACCCTCCACTACCCGAGCCGTACCTAGATCCAAAGCATCAAAAGATAGGCAACAGTCCGCTCGCTGTGGACTTACTTGAGACCCCGCTGCACAGGTTAGTTGATAGCACTAGAAATTGCTCTGCCACCAAGCTCTATGTCTCGCACACGGTTGCCCGCGACCTGCCATTTGGGAGCATCCGCAAGACCGAGCACGGCTTTGACGTGGCGTCTCCCGAGTTTGCGCTGCTGGGAATGGCCGCGACCCTAAACAAGTACAACCTGCTCCTGGCCGCCTACGAGCTTTGCGGCAGCTACAGCACCTTCGAGCCGTGCAAGCGCGCCGAGCAGCTGCTTGCCGAGGCAATACAGCGCGGCGACCTGAGCAAAGACGACGGCTGGAAGCGCACCAAGTCAACGACTGGCGAGGCAACCAACCTCTGGAAGCGCGACCCGCTCACCACGCCCGAGAAGCTCGAGCGCTTCTCCAAGCAGGCCCAGGGCTTTCGCGGCATCAAGAAGTTGCGCTGGGCAGCAGCCAACGTCACGGGCGCCTGCGCGTCGCCCCTCGAAGCCAGGGCATCGATGCTGCTGGGGCTGTCGCGCGCCAGCGGCGGACTGGGCGTGCGCTTCGCAAACAACCACCGCATCAACCTGTCGGGCACGGCGCAAGCCCTCTACCGACACGGACACTGCTATGCAGACCTCTACCTCGACGCAAACGACGCCCACGGCCCCATCGCAATCGAGTGCCAAGGAGCGTCGGTCCACAGCGGCGAGGCCGCGGGCCTCAACGACGCGCGGCGCACGGCCGCGCTCGCGCTCATGGGTGTGCAGGTGATACCCCTCACCCACGACCAGCTCGCCAAGCCAAACGGATGGGCTGCCGTAAAGCAGCTGCTCGCCAAAGTCGTGGGCGTCGACATCAGCAAGAGCGCCCTGCAGCGCGGAGCCGAAAACGAGCTACGCTACGCTCTATTCCCCAACGAGGAGGAGGACGAGTAGCCGGCGGCGCACAGCGAGCAAAGCGGGCAGAGGCCCAGCTACTTGCTGTGCTTGCGGCGATGCCTGGCCCAGATGTTATGCAGGATCGCAAACGCCAGCGCAAACGCGATCACGTAGCACACAAACGCAAACGCCGGCACGTCGAGAATCGTGAAGCGCGCGTGCTCGGCCCAGCCGCTCATGACCACGGCGCTCGCCGCAATCAGGAAGCCCACGCTCAGAACGCCCAGCGTCAGGCGGTCGGCGATGTGGCTCAGGTCGTCGATGGGGTCCTCGGAGCCCACGAAGTCCATGTTGAGCTTGAGCTGGCCGCGCGTGAGCATGCTCATCGCGAGCTCGGCCTGCGCGGCCGCGCCCAGTAGACCCTTCGTGGCCGCCTTGCCACGAATCGCGAGCTCCTCGGCATCATGCTTGACCTTGGCCATCGTGTCGGTGTGCGAGCGGATGTGCTGCGAGATGATGTCGATCATGTTCACGCCGGGCAGAAACTCGTCGAGCACGCCCTCGAGCGTCACGAGGCCGCGGGCCATGCTCGTGATCTGCCCCGGTAGCTCGATGCCGTTGCGCCGCGCGAGCGAGATGATGCTACCCAGGAAGCTGCCCAGGTCGAGCTCGGAGAGGCTCACGGTGCCAAACTCGTCGACCACCTCGTCAAGGTCCGCGAGCAGCGCCGCGTGGTCGACCTCGTCGGGCGAGCCCAGCGACAGGCGCAGCAGGGCGCTCTTGAGCTTGAGCGTGTCGCGCTCGGCCACCGAGAAGATCATGTCGCGCATGATGCGGCGCCAATACGGGCTCAGCCTGCCCGTGATGCCCAGGTCGAGAATCACGATCTGGCCGCCGTACACCTCGATGTTTCCGGGGTGCGGGTCGGCATGGAAGAAGCCGTCGTCAAGGAGCTGCGTGGCGTAGTTGTCGACCAGCTTGGCACCGATCTCGGTGAGGTCGTAGCCCGCGTCGACGAGCTTAGCCGGACTCGAGATCGTAATGCCCCCGACGTACTCCATCACCACGACGTGCTTGGTGCACAGGCTCATGTACGGCTTGGGGCAGGTCACGAACTTGCAGCTCTCGCTGTTGCGGCGGAACTCCTCGAGGTTGCGCGCCTCGACGAGGAAGTCGGTCTCCTCGCGGAAGGTGTCCCACAGCTCCTCCACCACGCTCGTGAGGTCGAGGAACTGGTCGCCCTTGAAGAAGGGGGTGAGGTGGCGCACGAGCGAGCGCATGATGTCGATGTCTTGCGCCATGACCTCCTGCACGTGCGGGCGCTGCACCTTCACGGCGACGTCCTCGCCACTCGCGAGGCGCGCGCGATGCACCTGCGCCACCGAAGCCGAGCCGAGCGGGTGCTCGCCAATGGCGTCGAAGACGTCGCCGAGCGAGCCGCCATACTCCTGCTCGAGCACGGCGACGACCGTCTCGTAGGGCATGGGGTCGACGTCGCTGCGCAGCTTGGTGAGCTCGCGGCAGAAGCGCTCGGGCAGAATCTCCGAGCGCATCGACAGAATCTGGCCGGCCTTCACGAAGGTGGGGCCCAGCTCCTCGAGCATGCGGCGAAACTTGACGGGCGTGATGCCGCCAAAGATGTCGTACTTGCGCACGATGCCAAAGATCTGCAGGATGCGGGCGTGGCGGCGCTTGCTCGAGATGCCGTAGCGGCTCGCGTCGTTGCGGCGGGCGCCTCGCAGCAGGCCAATCGTCATCGAATCGTCCTCGTCGAGCTCGCCCTCCACGCCGGCGAGCGCGGCCTCCCACATAGCGTCCTGCGCCTCGGGGGTCGACGGGTCTGCATGCGGCACCGTGCCCGAGGACCCCTCGGGCACGGCCACATTCACTTTGTCCTTTGGCTCACCAGTCAAGCGCGGCTACTCCTCGGCCTCGTCGGCCTCGACGTCAACGGTGACGCGGGCGGCATCGAGGTCGTCGGCGATCTCGCGGGCACGGTCGACGTAGTCGGCGCGCTCAGCGGACGTCATCGTGGCGAGATGGGCGCGCAGCACCTGGTCCTGCGCGTCGGAGACGGTCTGTCTGGCCTTCTGGGTGAGCTCGCGGTTGAGGTCCTTGCCCTGGTCAACCGTGATCTCGCCCTTCTTGACGAGGTCGTCGATGATTTCGCCGGTCTTCTCGGCGCCATAGGCAACGGCGCCCATGCCGGCGAGAAACGTCTTGCGCATGAGGTCAACGGGATCGAGCATGGTGGCTCCTTCCAATCTGTGCGTCACCGCCCGCGCGGGCACGCGACGCCTCCTGATGTTGTTGCTTGTACCCGAAATCAGTCCACGAGAATCGCGCGCATCTCGGCGACCGAGCGGGCCACGGCCGTGGCACCGGCGCGCTCGAGCTCGCCGTCCTCGGCGGTGTTGCCCAGGTAGACGCCCAGGCCCGCGACGCCGCAGGCGCAGGCGCCCTCGATGTCGTAGAAGCGGTCGCCCACCATCACGGCGTCGTGCGGGGCGCACCCCAGCTCCTCGAGCGCGCGCGTCACGAGGGCCTGCTTGCCCACGTCCTTGGGGTCGCGCGAGGAGACCACGGCGTCGAACAGTCCCTCGATGCCGGTGTCTGCCAGCGCGGCGTCGATGAGCTTGTAGTTCTTGGACGAGACGATCGCAAGGCGGCGGCCCTGCGCGCGCAGCTCGTCGAGTAGCTCGCGGATGCCCGCGAACAGCGGGTGGCTCTCGGGCCCAAGCTTGGAGTAGATGGCGCGGTAGCGGCGCGTGACCTCGGCCGCGTCTTCCTCCGACAGGCCATATACCAGCGTAAAAGCGGCCGGGAAGGGCGGACCCACCAGGCGCCCCGCGTCACCTATCTGCTCGCGGGTAAGGCCAAAGCCGAGAAGGACCTCGGTAGCCGTCTCGACGATGCAGCGCTTGGTGTCCGCGAGCGTGCCGTCGAAGTCGAACAGCACGCAGGGACGGCTCGCGAGAGACGCCGCCTCGCTGGCGGCACGCTCGGCGGCGCAGTCTGCGGGGCCTTCCGCGCGCAGCATCTTGAGGCCGTGGCGGATGGGATCCAGGACAAACCCCAGGTTTTCGGTGGCGCCCTTGGAAGACCCCGGCACGTTCACCACAAGGGTGCGCGCGAGCGTGCCGGCCGTGCCGCGCGAGACCCACGCGTGGTCGGTGATGCCGGCGGAGCGGGCGCGCATAAGCTCGCCCAGGCCCGGGACCATACGGTCGCAGACGGTGAGGGTGGCCTCAGGCGTCACGTCGCGCGGGCCCAGGCCGGTGCCGCCGCAGGTGACGCACAGGGCAACGTCCGCGCGGGCGGCCTCGCGGATGGCATGGGCGATGCGCCCGGCGTCGTCGGGCTCGACGACCACGTGGGGGTCGACGTCAAAGCCCGCGGCGGCGAGCTGCGCGGCGAGCGCGGGGCCGGCGGAATCGACGCGCGTGCCGGCGGCGCAACGGTCGCTCACCGTGATGACGCGAGCCGTATAGGGCACCTGAGCTGCGGCGTCGCGCTCGTGGTTGTGCTCGTGGTCATGGTCGTGGTGGGCCATGGTACCTCCCAAACAAAGAGGCGGCCGCCCCGCAAGGCAGCCGCCAAGACAGTCGCATCAAGTGTAGTACGCGCGCGGGACCCGCGGCGTCCGGCCTTGGGCGAGCGGCGCGTGGCCGAGAAGGGCAACGGCGCCACTGCCGCCCAAACGCGTCATCGGTTTGGCACGTCCAACGCCGCTCAAACGCGCGCAACCGATGGCTGGAAAGTGGCCGAGCAGATCGCCATTGGTTACGCACGTCCAACGGGCTCCAAACGTGCAATATCGATGGACAGGGCGCGGCAGAGCGGATCGTCATCGGTTTGGCACGTCCAACGCCGCTCAAACGTGCGCAACCGATGGCTGGAAAGTGGCCGAGCAGCGCGGCGGGTGCCCTCACGCTCCCCTACTTGCCAAACGGGCAGATCGGGTAGTGGCACTCGGCGCAGCCCAGGCACAGGCCGCCCTCGCCATAGGCCACGATGTCGTCGCGCGTCACGGGGATGCCCGCGGCGATGCGCGGCATCACGAGGTCAAAGATCGTGGCGCCGGCGAACATCACGCAGCCGGGAAGGCCCAGCACGGGCGTGCCGTCGTCGTAGTAGCCCACAAAGAGCATGGCGCCCGGCAGCACGGGCGCGCCGTAGGTGACCATGCGCGCGCCGCTGCGCTGGATGGCGCCCGGAGTGTTGTCGTCGGGGTCGACGCTCATGCCGCCCGTGCAGACCACGAGGTCGCAGCCCGCCTCGCGCACGCGGCCAATCGCAGCCACGATGTCGTCGATGTCGTCGCCGGGCAGCTCGTGGGCCACCATCTCGATGCCATAGGCCGCAAGCTTCCTCTGGACCACCGGGGTAAACGAGTCCTCGATGAGGCCGCCGGCCACCTCGCTGCCCGTGGTCACGATGCCAACGCGGCACAGCTTGAAGGGCACGACCTCGCACAGCGGGCCCTCGCCGGGGGCGGCTGCCGCGGCGGCGTCGGCCGCGTCGAGCACGCTCTCCTCCACCACGAGGGGAATCACGCGCATGCCGGCGAGCTTGTCGCCCTTGCGCACGGCGGTGTTGCCGGCACGCGTGGCAATCATGACCTTCTCGACCGAGTTCACGGCGCGCAGGGCCTCGGAGCGCACGGTGAAGCAGCCGTCGCAAGCCGCGCGCAGCTCGATCTTGCCCTCCTTGATGTCGTCCGCATGGGTGCAGCCCGCGCCCTCGGCGAGCTTGCACAGCCGCAGGGCCGCGTCGTTCTCGTGCAGCATGCCCGGCTGCATCTCCCAGACATAGACGCTGCGCTTGCCCATCGAGAGCAGCACGGGAACGTCCTCAGGCTGCACCACGTGCCCCTTGCGGAACCGTGCGCCCTTGAACTTGCCCGGGATGATCTGCGTCATGTCGTGGCACAGGACGTGTCCCACGGCATCCTGAACGGCCAGTTCCCTCATCGCTCGCACACCTCCACCACGCGGACCTCGTCGCCCGCGCGAACCTTGCCATCACGGATGACCACGGCAAAGATGCCCTCGGTGGGCATCGCGCACTTGCCGGTGAGGCGCTTAATCTCGCAGTCGTTGTGGCACTTCTTGCCAATCTGGGTCACCGCGACCAGGGCCTCGCCCGCCGCGACGACCGTGCCCACGGGCAGGCTCTTGAGGTCGAGCCCGCGCGTGAGGATGTTCTCGGCAAAGTCGCCGGGGGTAAGGTTGGGCAGCACCTCGCGCAGCTCGTCGACCGACTCGTCGGGCAGAAGGCTCACCTGGCGGTGCCAGGCACCGGCGTGGGCGTCTCCCACGACGCCTGTGCCCACGGCCAGCTCGATGACGTCGACGGGTTTCTTGCGCACACCCTTCTTGTCGCTGGTGCAAACGGCAACGACGGTTGCCATCTGCGTGTTATTGGTCTCTCCCATTTTTTGCTTATCCCTACTCTTGACGCACGAAGTGGCCCGAACGGCCACCGTCCTTCTCCATGAGCCGCACGGACTCGATGACCATGTCGCGCTGGTGCGACTTGCACATGTCGTAGATGGTGAGCGCCGCGACCGACACGGCCGTGAGCGCCTCCATCTCGACGCCCGTCTCGCCCTTGCAGCGGGCGGTCGCCTCGATGGCGATGCCCTCGGGCTCAAAGGCAAAGCTGATATCGACGCCGCTGAGCGGCACCTGATGGCACATGGGCACGAGCTCCCAGGTGCGCTTGGCCGCCATGATGCCCGCGACCTGCGCCACGGCCAGTACGTCGCCCTTGCGGGTGCCGCCCGTGCGCACGAGCTCGAGGGTGCTGGGCGCCATGAGCACGCGGCCCGCGGCGCGCGCAACGCGGCTGGTAACGGGCTTTGCGCCCACGTCGACCATGCGGGCGCGGCCCTGGGCGTTCACGTGCGTGAGCTCGGCGTCGCGAATCGATTCGTTCTTCTCGTCCACGCTAGCCTCCTATCTCGTTCATGTCGCGCGGCGTGGCGCTCGCGCTCACGCCGGGACGCAGGTTGTGGTGGGCCGGCTTGGCCTCGATGCCGGCGCGGATGGCGTCCACGAGCGTCTCGCCGTGCAGGCCCACGAGCGGCACCTCGGCAGCCGAGTGCAGGCAGGGCTTGAGGCGGCCGTCGGCCGTGACGCGAATGCGGTCGCAGCCCGAGCAGAAGCGGTGGCTCACCGCGCGGATGAGGCCCACGCGACCCGCGAAGCCGGGACCTGCGTAGAGCTCGGCCACGCCGCCCTCGCCAATGCGCGCGAGGTCAGGACAGGTGTTGAGCACCACGTCGCCCGAGACGAAGCGCTCGCGTGGCCAGGCGGCGCACTCCCCCATGGGCATGAGCTCGATGAAGCGCACCTCCACGGGCTCGCGGCGCGCGATGTCCACGAAGTCCGCGACCTCGTCGTCGTTGACGCCGCCCATGAGCACGCAGTTCATCTTGAAGTTGGCAAACCCGGCGTCTGCCGCGGCGCGCATGCCAGCGATGGCGTCCGCGAGCTCGCCCGTGCGGCTAATGGCGCGGTAGCGCTCGGGCCGCAGGGTGTCGAGGCTCACGCGTCTCAACGTG
>NZ_CEVYAT010000012.1:0-21223 GCF_982402205.1 Parolsenella sp.
CCGCCGCGACATCGAGCGCGACCTCGCCGACCAGGCCATGGCCATGGTCGAGGAGACCTACGACGGCGGTCGCGCCATCGTCGTGGGCGGCGAGGGCTGGCACGAGGGCGTCAAGGGCATCGTTGCGAGCCGCGTGGTCAACCGCTACCACGTGCCCGCGATCCTCTTCTCCATCTCCGACGGCGTGGCCCATGGCTCGGGCCGCTCCGTGGGCTCGGTCAACCTCTTCGAGGCGGTCGAGAAGTGCGCCGATTTGCTCGTGCGCTTTGGCGGGCACGCGGGCGCCGTGGGCGTCACGATCGATGCCGCCAACATCGACGCTTTCCGCGCCCGCCTCGAGGGCGTGCTGGCCGAGCTCCCCGCCGAGCAGTTCGTCGACACCGGCGAGGTCGCGGCCATCGTGGGCCTCGACGAGCTTGACGTGCCCACGATCGAGTCGCTGGGGGCGCTCAAACCCTTTGGCCAGGGCAACAAGGTGCCGCTACTGGCCGCGTGCGGCGTGGTTATGCGTGCCCGCAGCCGCGTGGGCCGCTCGGGCGAGCACCTGCGCTTCCTCGCCACCGACGGCGTGAGCAGCGTGCCCGCGATCATGTTCCGCACCCCCGACGTCGAGCGCGCTTGCGACTACGAGGGCGCCGTCGACCTCGTCTTCGAGGCCGTCGCCGAGACCTGGCAGGGCCGCACGAAGCCCAAGCTCATGGTGCGTGACATCATCTACCGCGAGGCCACGCCGGGCGTCGAGGCCCCCGCCATCGCGGGCGAGCTTTTTGCCCGCGTGCCCCAGATTCTTGCGGGCGGCCTGCCCGAGGCCCCGCTCGCCGCGAGCCCCTCGAGTGCCGACGCGCTCGCCAGGCTGCCGCAAGACCAGCTCACAGACCACGTCGTGCGCGCTTTCATCGGCGACAGCGCCCTGCTGCCGGCCCAGCGCCAGGCGCTGGACGCCCTGGGGCGTGGCCGCAGTGTGCTGGCCGTGATGGCCACGGGGCGCGGCAAGTCGCTCATCTTCTACGTGCACGCCGTGCGCGAGGCGGTGCTCAACGGGTATGCGAGCGTCTTCGTCTACCCGCTGCGCGCCCTCGTGGCAGACCAGAGCTTCCACATCTCCGAGTCCTTCTCCGCCCTGGGGCTCACCGCCCGCGTGCTCACGGGCGAGTCGACGCCCGAGGTGCGCGAGGAGGTCTTCTCCGGCCTTGCCGCGGGCACGGTCGACGTCGTGCTCACCACGCCCGAGTTCCTCGCCATTCACTCCAAGGCCTTCGCCCACGGCGGACGCGTGGGCTTCGTGGTCATTGACGAGGCCCACCACGCGGCCGCGACGGCCGGTGGCGCCCGCAGCGCCTACCGCGAGCTGCCCCGCGTGCTCGACGAGCTCGCGAACCCCGTCGTGCTCGCCGTCACCGCCACGGCGGCAGACCCCGTCGCCGACAGGATCTGCGAGCTTGCGCGCATCGACGACGTCATCGTTGACGACGCCTGTCGCGAGAATCTCGTCCTCGACGACGAGCGCGAGATGCACGACCGCGAGGCGGCCCTCATCGCCATCGCCAGCACGGGCGAGAAGTGCGTCGCCTACGTCAACTCGCGCGAGCAGTCCGTGGTGCTGGCCCGCGCCATTCGCAAGGCCAACCCCGAGATCGGGCAGCGCATCGCCTTCTACAACGCCGGCCTCACGCGCAGCGAGCGCACCAGCGTCGAGCGGGCCTTCCGCGACGGCGCTCTCACCTGCATCATCTCGACGAGCGCGTTCGGCGAGGGCGTGAACCTGCCCGACATCCGCCACGTGGTGCTCTACCACATGCCCTTTGGCGCCATCGAGTTCAACCAGATGAGCGGCCGCGCCGGCCGAGACGGCAAGCCCGCCATCATCCACCTGCTCTTTGGCTCGCGCGACGCCCGCGTCAACGAGCGCATCCTCTCCTCCTATGCTCCGGGTCGAGACGAGCTTGTGTGCCTGTGGCGAGCCCTGCGCGCCACCTCGGCGCGTGCCACCAGCGCGGGCGAGGACACCATCGGCCTCACCAACGCCGAGCTGCTCGACGTCTGCCTGCAGGTGACGCCCTCCACCACCCTGGAGGAGCGCTCGGTGTCCGCGGGCATCGCGATCTTCGCGGAGCTGGGCTTCCTTGCCGTCGAGGGCTTCGGCACCACGCGGCGCATTCGCATGGCCGCCTCGCCCGACCACATGGACCTCGACAGCTCCATCAGATACCTTGAGGGAAAGCGCTCCGGTGAGGAGTTTGGGCGCTTCTTCAACTGGGCGCTCTCGGCCACGGCTGACGAGCTGCTCGCACACATCAATCGCCCCATCGTTCCCAGCACCGGGACGCGGGCGAGAAGTGAGGGGGAGTGACGCATGGCTGAGACGAAGCATGTTCAGGCGCCGCCCGAAGGCGCCCCCGAGATCGGTGCCGACGACTATCCGCTGCTGAGGAAGACCTGCACGCGCTACCTATCGCCCGAGGGCATGGCCAAGGTCGACGAGGCCTACCGCTTCGCGGCGCAGTTCCACCGCGACCAGAAGCGCCGCAGCGGTGAGCCCTACATCAACCACCCCGTCGAGGTGGCCCTCATCCTCGCGCACGACCTGCACATGGACGAGGACGTCATCTGCGCGGCGCTGCTTCAC
The DNA here is from genome assembly GCF_982402205.1 of Parolsenella sp. NCBI lineage: Bacteria > Bacillati > Actinomycetota > Coriobacteriia > Coriobacteriales > Atopobiaceae > Parolsenella > Parolsenella sp. The sequence goes on from NZ_CEVYAT010000012.1 coordinate 2,627, forward strand.
GACACGGTCGAGGACACGCCCGCCACGCTCTCCGACCTCTCGGAGCTCTTTGGCGAGACGGTCGCCGAGCTCGTCGACGGCGTCACCAAGCTCACCTCGATCGAGGTCGATTCGATGGACGCCAAGCAGGCGCTGAACCTGCGCAAGATGTTCCTCGCCATGAGCCGCGACATCCGCGTCGTCATCATCAAGCTCGCCGACCGCCTGCACAACATGCGCACGCTTGCGGCGCTGCCGCCCGACCGCCGTACGTTCAAGGCCCACGAGACGATGGACGTCTACGCCCCGCTCGCAGATCGTCTCGGCATCTCCTCGATCAAGTGGGAGCTCGAGGACCTCGCCTTCTTCTACCTCGAGCCCGAGGAGTACCAGCGCATCGCGCGCATGGTCCAGGACTCGCGCGACCAGCGCGAGCGCGACACCGAGGAGGCCATCAAGACCCTGACCGACGAGCTGCGTCGCGTGGGCCTGGGAGACTTCCAGATCACGGGCCGCCCCAAGCACCTGTGGAGCATCTACCTCAAGATGAAGCGCAAGGGCAAGGAGTTCTCCGACATCTACGACCTCATCGCCTTGCGCGCCATCCTGCAGAGCGTGGGAGACTGCTACTCGGCCCTAGGCGCCGTCCACTCGCTGTGGCACCCGCTTCCGGGCCGCTTCAAGGACTACATCGCCACGCCCAAGCCCAATGGCTATCAGTCGCTTCACACGACGGTCGTGGGCCCCGAGGCGCGCCCCATCGAGATTCAGCTGCGCACCGTCGAGATGCACGAGCAGGCCGAGTACGGTATTGCCGCCCACTGGCTCTACAAACGCTCGGGCAACTCGCGCGGCGACATGACGGGCGACGACAAGAGCGTCGACAAGCAGATCTCCTGGATTCGCCGCAGCCTCGACTGGACGGTCGAGGGCGACATGGAGGATCCGCACGAGTTCCTCGAGGACCTGCGTGTCGACCTGTTTGGCGACGAGATCTTCGTCTTCACCCCCAAGGGCGAGGTCATGAACCTGCGCGCGGGCTCGACGCCGCTCGACTTCGCCTACGCCGTCCACACCGAGGTGGGCAATCACTGCGTGGGCGCCAAGGTCAACGGCTCGGTGGTCTCGCTCACCAAGCCGCTCGCCACGGGCGACCGCATCGAGATTCTCACCAACAAGAACTCCAAGCCCAGCCGCGACTGGATGAACATCGTCGTGACGCCCTCGGCGCGCTCGAAGATCCGCAAGTACTTTGCGGCCTCCACCAAGTCCGACGACGCCGAGGCGGGGCGCGGCGAGCTCGCCCGCGAGCTGCGCAAACGTGGCTACGGTATCTCGACGCCCCGCTCGACCAAGGCGCTCGCGCGCGTGAGCGAGTCGCTGTCGTTCAAGGAGACCGACGACATGCTCGCCGCGATCGCGAACGGCAAGCTCACCGCCAAGTCGATCGCCAACAAGGTGCAGGCCATCCTCGAGGAGGGGTCGCCCGCCGAGATGCTCGCGGCCCAGCAGCGCGCCAACGCCGAGGCGAACGCCGCCCGCGAGGAGTTCTTCGAGACGGCCGCCACGCCTATGAGCGCACCGCGCCCCTCGCGGGCACGGGCCGCCGACAAGCGCCGCCGCGCCAGCTGTGGCGTCATTGCCAAGGGCGACTCCGACCTTCTCGTCCACCTCGCACACTGCTGCAACCCGGTGGCCGGCGACGACATCGTGGGCTTCATCACCCGCGGGCGCGGTGTGTCGGTGCACCGCTCCAGCTGCCCCAACGTCAAGGGCCTCATGGCGCACCCCGAGCGCATGATCGAGGTCGAGTGGGACGCCTCGGGCGCCACGCAGTTCCAGGTCGAGATCATGGTCGAGGCCACGGACCGCATGGGCCTGCTCAAGGACGTCACGATTGCCGTGGGCGATGCGGGGGGCAACATCCTGTCGGCCGCCACCAACACGAGCCCCCAGGGCGTCGCCAAGCTGCGCTTCCTTATCGCGATCAGCGACGCGACCCTGCTCGACACGCTGCTCGCCACCGTGGGTCGCGTGCCGAGCGTCTACGACGCGCGCCGCATCATGCCTGGCGAGGGCGCAAACTCGATTCACGGGAGGTAGCGATGAGTCGCTTCTGGGACAGGGGCACCGTGTCGTTTGACGACGTGCCGACCATGGCTGACGGCACGCTCGAGCTGAGGCGCTTCGAGGTGTCTCCCTTCTCGACCAACTGCTACGCCGTGGTCTGCGCGGGCAAGGCCCTGGTCATCGACCCGGGCGCGGCGGGCGCGCGCATCGCGTCTGCGCTCGACGGCGTCGAGATTTCCCTCGTGGCGGCGACGCATGGCCACGCAGACCACGTGGGTGGCGTGGCGGCCCTCGTGGCGGCCACGGGCGCCCCATTCGCCATTAGCGCCGAGGACGCCGAGCTTGCCCAGGTGGCGCGCAGCGCGCACTCGTTTGGCATCGAGTATGACGACGACGCGCCCGCGCCCAGCCAGCTGCTCGCCGCGGGCGACGTCATCGGGGTGGGCGAGGCCCGCTTCGAGGTCGTGCCCACGCCCGGCCACACGCCGGGTGGCGTCTGCCTCGTTGGGCGCGACGCCGCGGCGGGGCTCGCCTTCGTGGGCGACACCCTGTTTGCCGGAAGCGCCGGCCGCACCGACCTTCCCGGCGGCTCGACGCCTGCCCTCATGAGGTCGCTGCGCCTGCTGGCCACGACTATTCCCGCATCCACGCACCTGCTCTGCGGCCACGGCGACGACACGACGATGTCCTGGGAGCTCGCCACCAACCCCTACCTGCGGTAGCGGGACACCTCGGCGAGCACCCACCATTACGCGTCTCTCGCCATTCGGCACCCGCTTTTACGCGCTCGGAAGCCTCCTAGCGCGTAAAAGCGGGTGCCGAATGCTGTGACGCGTAGATTTGGGTGCTCGGCGAGACGGTCGCTTGGCGGCTGAGAGCGAGGCTGTGCGACACGTAACTAGGGGCAGAAAAAAGGCCCGGACGGCAGGTTGGCTGCGTCCGGGCCTTCTCCTATGCGTGGTGCCCGAGGCGAGGGTCGAACTCGCACGGGTTTCCCCAGAGGTTTTTGAGACCTCCGTGTCTGCCATTCCACCACTCGGGCGATTGAGGTGGCCGCGCGCGGTCCCACAATGAATCGAAGTATAGCGAAAGTGGCGCCCCCAGAATGGGCGCAAACGTGTAAGTATGCCCCAAAATACGGAGACCTTACGAATTTACCTGCGGTTATTCAAAATTTTGGTGCTAATCTTATACCAGTGTGAAAAGTGAGTAGTGCCCGCTCCCAAGCGACGTGGCCATAGCGGAGGTAGCGATGTTTTCCATTGGTGAGCGTGTCATGCATCCTGGTCAGGGCCTGTGCACCGTCGTGGGCTTTGAGGACTCTCCCTCGCCGATGCTCATCCTCGAAGCCGGCAGCGGCCGCGGGGCCGCGCGCCTCATGTACCCCGCCGCTCAGGCCGAGAAGAACCTGCATCCGCCCGTGAGCCGCGACGAGGCGCTCGCCGCCATTGACGGCTATGGCGACCTTACGTGCGACCCCTTCTCCGACCGCAACTCGGGCCTCGAGGAGAAGCACTTCAAGCAGCGCCTCAAGCTCGGCATCCCCGAGAGCCTGCGCGTCACCAAGACGATGCTCGAGCGCATCGCCGCCGCGGAGGCCTGCTCCAAGAAGCCCAGCTCCTACCTTGCCCGCGTCCTGCGCGACGCCCGCGAGCGCTCGCTCGAGGAGCTCGCCTGCGCCCTCGACACGACGCCCGAGGAGGTCGAGGGCATGTTCGAGGAGCGTGGCCACGCCCTCGAGGAGCAGGCGTAAATATTTTTATTAGCCAAGATGAAGCGCCGCACCCGTTTTGAAAACGAGTGCGGTGCTATTTCGTTGCCGCTTGCTATTATTGGCCCTCTTCTCCGGTCTTTTCTGCATAGAGCTTAAACAAGTGAGCGACGATTCTCTCTTCGTCTCCGTTGAAGTCCACGCCATAGGCAGCCTCAACCGCTGCATCGAGTTCCGCGTGAGCCATCCTAAGTCCTTTTGGCATAAAGCTCGGATCATATAGATCGGCAAGCGTGGCGTTCGCATCGTTTTCTCGCTCAGAAAGAATTCTTGCGGAGGCGGAACTGATATCTCGTATGGCCTGTGCGGTCGTAGACCCAGAACTCGGCGAAGTTGCAGGCAATGATGTAGCGTGGCTGCTGCGAGAGCGGCATTCCCTGCGCATAGGCCAGTCCCTGCTGGGCGGGCGTTACCTTGCGGCCCTGCCTCGTCTCTACCTTGGAGAGATCGATTCCAAGCGACTTCTGCTCGACGAGGGTCTTGGCCGAGGGAATGAGGACGTCGATGTAGCCCTCGTGCGTGCTCGCCGCCGTGGAGACGGGCTTCTCGAACTCCAGATGAGAGACGGCGTCATCAAGCCCCAGGACATGCTGAAAGAGATCGATCCAGAAGAGCTGCGTGTCTTGGTTCTCGTTGCCCCTGTTGGCCCATTTGCGGGAAAAGGCTACTGCATCAGATTTCATGCCTGGCATATCTGCACCTCTCGCATGTCGCGTACACCAGGTTGATTGTACGGGTATTGCGGGACAGTAAGTCTGCGAGAGTGCTGATGCCGTACCTAGCCGCGCTTGACGATCCTCGAGACGAAGAAGCCCTCGTAGAGCCTGCTGGGGCACACCGTGAGAGTGCCGGCAAGGCGCGTGGGCAGCACGGTGGGTGCAAGGTCGCCCGCGTCTGTCAGGCCACCCACCTCGACGCTCGCGAGCTCGCAGTCGCCGTGACGCGAGAGCGCCCACTCCACAACGTCCTCGTTCTCGCGCGAGAGGATCGAGCAGGTGGAGTAGACGAGCGCGCCGCCGGGCTTCAGCACCTCGAGGCCCTTGTCAAGAAGTGCGCGTTGCGAGCGCTCCACGCGGTCCGCGAGCTCGGGCGTGAGGTAGCGCGCGGCGTGGTCGTCGTGCGTACGCACCGTGCCAGAGCCCGTGCAGGGCGCGTCGAGCAGCACCTGGTCAAAGGCAAACCACGAGTCGAGCCTGCGCGCGTCGCAGCGCATGACCTGCACGTTGGCGGCGCCCAGCTTTGCGAGGTTGTGCTCGAGCTTCTCGGCACGCGGAGCGGAGAGCTCGCAGGCCGTGATGCGCACCGCCCGCACGCCCGGCGCGGCGGGGGCCAGGGCCGCCATCTGGCTCGTCTTGCCGCCGGGGGCCGCGCACATGTCGAGCACGTCGGCGCCCGGGGCGGGGGAGAGCGCAAGCGGCGGCAGCATCGAGGAGAGGCTCTGGAGGTAGAGCTCGCCCGCCTGGTAGGCGTCGAGGGCCCAGACGTCTCGCTCGATGGTGCCCTCTCCCAGCACGAAGGCGTCTGTGTACCACGGCACACGGGCGTAGCCGATGCCCGTCTCGTCGAGTGCCGCCGCGACCCTCTCGGCATCCGAGCGAAGCGTGTTAGCACGCAGGGTCACGGGGCGCGCCTCGCCCCAACCCGTTATGATGGTGTCCGCAAGCTCGGCGCGCTCGCGGCGCACGGCCTCGACGAGGTGGAGGGGCAGGCCCGTGGCCTCGTCGAGCTCCTGCGGCTTGGCGGGCGCCTGCTCGCCCCGCGCACGATTGCCGCGGCCCTGGCCGTTCGTGTGCCTCTTGTGCATGCGTTGTCTGGGACTCATATTTCTCCTTGCGCGTATGGTTGCTGAGTGCAATACTATCAATTCGTGTGGCCGCAAGGCTGCATCGTGAAGTGGGTCAGAGGTTGTGACCCCACCTGAACGGCGCCCCAGGGCAGCTGTCTGGTAGGAATAGGGATATAGGTCGCCAATGCGGCGGCGTTTGCCTGAATCTTGCCGGAGCTGTGCCAAGCGCAGCTCCGGTTTTTCGTTGCGAGCCGACGAGGCCCGCGGCGGTTTGCGGCACGGGACAGCCGGTCTCGCGCCACACGTGCGGCGAGGCGCCCGGGAGGGTGCGCCGCAAGGAAGGGAAGGTGTGTAAGATAGCCAAGTCCGAAGGTCCCCGTATCAACGGGGAGATCACCGCTCGCTCCTGCCGTCTGATTGGCGTCGACGGTTCCCAGCTCGGCCTGTTTGGTGTCCGCGATGCCCTGCGCATCGCCTCCGAGCAGGGTCTCGACCTCGTCGAGATCGCCCCGAACGCCGAGCCGCCCGTCTGCAAGGTCATGGACTACGGCAAGTACAAGTACGAGCAGGCGATCAAGGCCAAGCAGGCTCGCAAGAACCAGGCCAAGGTCGAGATCAAGGAGATGAAGTTCCGTCCCAAGATCGACACCGGCGACTACGAGACCAAGAAGGGTCACGTCATGCGCTTCCTCAAGAAGGGCGCGCGCGTCAAGGTGACCATCATGTTCCGTGGTCGTGAGATGGCCCACCCCGAGCAGGGTCTCAACGTGCTCGAGCGCCTGGCCGCCGACCTCAAGCCCTACGCTACGGTTGAGAGCCAGCCGAAGATGGAGGGTCGCAACATGCACATGCTCGTCGCGCCTATCAAGGGCGCCTTCGACGAGAAGGCCCCCGAGGCGAGCGATAAGGATAAGAAGGAGAACTAGCATGCCTAAGATGAAGACGCACAAGGGTACGGCCAAGCGTTTCCGCCGCACCGGCACCGGCAAGATCATGCGCGCCAAGGCTTTCAAGAGCCACATCCTCACCAAGAAGTCCCAGAAGCGCATCCGTGGCTTCCGCAAGGAGACCGAGCTCGCCCCGGCCGACGTCAAGGTCGTTTCGTCCCGCATGGGCAAGTAGCGCGCCCGCGCCTGTCCGCATTTTTTCACTAGGAGTTGATCTAACATGGCACGAGTCAAGCGCGCCGTTGCTGGCCGTAAGAAGCGTCAGACCCTCAAGGAGCTCTCGAAGGGCTACTACGGCACTTCCTCCCGCACCTTCCGTGGTATGAAGGAGCAGGTCCAGCACTCCCTGCAGTACCAGTACCGCGACCGCCGCAACAAGAAGCGCGACGTCCGTCGTCTCTGGATCCAGCGCATCAACGCTGCCGCCCGCATGAACGACATGAGCTACTCCACGTTCATGCACGGCCTGAAGCTCGCCGGCGTCGAGCTCGACCGTAAGGTCCTCTCGCAGATCGCCTACGAGGACGAGGCCGCGTTCGCCGCTCTGGCCGAGGTCGCCAAGAAGGCCATCGCCGATGCCGAGTAAGCGTCACCCTTAGCTCTAACGAGGCCCGTGCGCGCAAGCGTGCGGGCCTTTTTGTGTTGGTATGGCAGCTGACGCGTATGTGGGCGTGATTCGCGTGCCGGTGGAGCTTGTCGGGGCAGCTGCGCGCCTAGTTTGGCAGGGCAATCGCGTGCGCGATGCGACTAAAACGCGCCCTTAGGGTGCCGTGTCTGTTTCGTTGCGCACGCGGCATAGGGTGCGCGTTGGGCTATTGAGCCGCGTGCCTGACGCGACTAAAGCGCGCTCCTGGCACTTCGATATTCTCGCAATAGGCCTGCTCCGCGCTGGCTGGGCGGGAACGGCACACCGGCCAAACGAAGCGATTCTCGCCGAGAGGGGACCGCAGCTACTTCTCGTCGTCGTGGCGCAGAAGGCGCTCCACGAAGTCCTCGCGGCGCTCCTCGGCGTGCTCCTCGATGCGGGCCTGCTCCACGGCAAAGGCCGGGTCGTCGGGCGACACGAGCTCGTCCTCGCCGCTCTTGGGGTTGTAGTGGTGCAGCAGCACCGGGTCGAACAGGTGCAGGTGCGCCGCGAAGGCAAAAGAGGCGCCAATGAGCAGGCAGAAGACGACGATGCGCGGGGCCACCTCGATCTGCGTCATGATGATGGCGCCCACGCTGAGCATCGCCGTCCACAGGTACATGAGCACGACGGCCTGGCGCTGGTTGTAGCCGTCCTGGATGAGCCTGTGGTGGATATGACCCTTGTCGGCCTGGCCCACGCTCACGTGGGCGCGTTTCCTGCGGATGATGGCCGAGAACGTGTCGACGATGGGTACGAACGAGATGACGAGCGGCACGATGAGGGTCGTGAGGCCCGCCACGCGCGTGACGTTGAGCAGCGAGACGGTGCCCAGGGCAAAGCCCAGCAGGAGCGACCCCGAGTCTCCGAGGAAGATCGACGCCGGGTTGAAGTTGTAGCGAAGGAAGCCCAGCGTGGCGCCGGCGAGCGAGATGGCGATGGCGGCGGAGTCGAGCCTGTTGGAGAGCGCAGCCATGTAGAACAGCGTGCAGCTCGAGATGAACGTGATGCCCGAGGCCAGGCCGTCCAGGCCGTCGATGAGGTTGATGATGTTCACGTAGGCCACGAGATAGGCCACCGTGATGGGGTAGGCGAGCCAGCCAAGCACGATCTCGCCGTGGCCGAACGGGTTCATGATGACGCCTACGGTGAGGCCCGAGCATACCGCGATGACGGCGGCGAGCACCTGGCCGGCGAGCTTGGCGAGGGGCTTGAGCTGCAGGACGTCGTCGATGGCGCCGGTGATGAAGATCACGAGGAACGACACGCCCAGCAGAGGGTAGTCGACGGTCGAGAAGCGCCAGGGGGTAAGGACCAGCGGCCATCCGAGGTACCTGGTGCCGAGGTACTGCACCAGGACTGCCGCTGCCAGCGCCAGGAAGATCGCGATGCCGCCCATGCGGGGGATGGCGACCTTGTTGATGCGGCGCTTGGAGGGCTTGTCAACGGCGCCAAGGCGAATGGCGATTTTTCGGGCGAGGGGCGTGGCGACGAGCGTCACGACAAGTGCCGTAAGGAACAGCAGGGCACAGGGAATCCACCATCTCGTCACCAAAACGTTGCAGCCTTTCGCCCGATGGCGCGCGGGCGTCTCGGGGTCATCCAATAGATACAAGTAGATTCATGATACCAGCTTGAAGTGCAGCTTACGCGGCTGGTTTTGTGGGGAGCGCGCATGTCAAGACTGGAACCGACGAATGGCTTGGGTATAGTGGAGGTGTCAGCTCCCCGCAGGGCAAACTGGGTGAACCGACAAGCGTTTCCTGGGAGCCCATATACCGAGCTCAGTACAGGCATCCTCCGTTTGGGGGAAGCTGGAACAGCCGGCGAGGGCACCCACCTTTTGAGAGGTGGGTTCATTATCGCACCTGCGGGGGGCGACGTTATCGTCTGCCCAAGCGCCCATCCGGGCGCTTTTTTGTTGCCGAGCGAGCGGTCGCGCGGCGTGGTGCTAGGCCGAGCCATTTCATCTCGCTCTTCTGCCCTCTGCTTCGCTCGCTCATGTCTCACTCTTCAGCCCCGTTGCGCCGCTCGTCCACAGCCCACCCTTCAGACCCGTTGCGCCGCTCGCCCACAGCCCACGTCTCACTCTTCCGCCCCCGCTTCGCTTATCCACAGAATCCTAGGAAAATGGCGATAAGTGCTATTAATGGATAGCGATAAAGGCGTTTTCCTAGGATTTTGTGTTGGGGGGGGGAGACCACGGGCGCGCTCCTCTCGTTCCCCTTGCCCCAAAAGTTCTCGATTGACACGGGCGCGGGGCACGGTACAATTACCTACGCGCAAACGCGCCTGGGGACGTAGCTCAGCTGGGAGAGCGCTGCCGTCGCATGGCAGAGGCCGAGGGTTCGATTCCCTTCGTCTCCACCAGGAATTGCCGAGCGGGCCACACTGTGGTCCGCTCTTTTTGTATCGAGACGTCGCGTCCGCGCCGCATGCGGGTCCGCGACGTTGGCCGGCGGGGGAGGCAACCATGGAAGACGTGAAGCAAGGCGGGCCTGCCTCGCCCGACTCCGCGAGGGAAGCGGCTGGGGAGACCGTGTTGGCATGCGGACCCATCACAGCCCCGGCCCCCAAGGAGTACGAGCGCTGCGAGCTGTGCCCGCGCGCCTGTGGGGCCGCCCGTGCCGCCGGCGCGCGCGGTGCCTGCGGCGCCACCGCGACCCTGCGCGTGGCCCGCGCGGCGCTGCACTTCTGGGAGGAGCCGCCCATCTCGGGCGAGGCGGGATCGGGAGCCATCTTCTTCTCGTCGTGCACCCTGCGCTGCGTCTTTTGCCAGAATGCCGAGATAAGCAGCGGCAACTTTGGCCACGACGTCACGGTGGCGCGCCTCGCCCAGATGATGCTCGAGCTGCAGGGCCAGGGCGCCCTCAACATCAACCTCGTGACGCCCGGCCACTTTGCCCCGCAGGTCGTCGACGCCGCCCTGCGCGCGCGTGCGGCGGGCCTCGCCATCCCCATCGTGTGCAACACGGGCGGATACGAGACGCCCCAGACCGTGCGCCTGCTCTCGCGGGTGGTTGACATCTGGCTCACGGACTTCAAGTACGCGAGCGGCCCGCTCGCCGCCCGGCTCTCGCGCGCCCGAGACTACCCCGAGGTCGCGGCGGCCGCCCTCGTCGAGATGCTCGCCTCGGTGCGCGCCCACGGAGGCCCCGCCAACGCGGAGGATGGCCACATGCTGCGCGGCACCATCGTGCGCCACCTCGTCCTGCCCGGTCACGTCGACGACTCGATGGCCGTGCTCGACCGCGTGTGGGAGCTCGCCGGCAACGAGGTCGACCTCTCGGTCATGAACCAGTACACGCCCAACGCCGCCTGCCGCGAACGCGGGGGAGACCTCGCCCGCGCCGTGACCGACGAGGAGTACGAGGCCGTGCTCGACCATGCCGACGACCTGGGCTTCGAGCGCATGTGGTGGCAGCAGGGCGGCACGGTCTCCGAGAGCTTCGTGCCCGCCTTCGATGCCACCGGCGTCGACGGCCCCGAGCTCGTCGCGCCCGCGGATGACTAGCGACCGCGCATAACGGCTAGACTAGGGGACGGTTCTTCAAGCCCCGCGTGGGCCCAACGTGAGGAGTAGAGATGGCAGACGCACCGCTTACCGACGAGGAGCGCGCGGAGCTCGAGCGCCTTCGCGCCGAGAAGGCCGCCCGCGAGCAGGCCGCTCGCGACGCCGCCCAGAAGGCCGAGCTCGAGAGCCTGCGCGCCGAGCAGGCCGAGGCCGAGCAGATGGCCCGCGATGCCGAGAGGCGCGAGCGCGCCCGCGAGTACATGGAGCCCGACGAGGACCTCAAGATGCCGCTGGGCCAGAAGCTCGTGCTGCTCGTCCTGGCCATCATCGTCGCCGTGTTCGTGATGAGCTTCGTGGGCGGTGGCCTCATCTCCGGCTAGCGCGCCGCCGGCAGCTTCGAACCAATCCACAAGGAGGGTGCGCAATGTCGCTCACCGATGTCACCAAGCCCACCGACGTCTCGCTCAACACGGACCTCTACGAGCTTACGATGGCCCAGGGGTTCTGGGAGAACGACCTCATGGACGCCGAGGCCTGCTTCACGGTCTTCTTCCGTGACGCCCCGTTCGGCGGCGGCTATGCCGTCGCCTGCGGCACCGGCCAGATCGCCGACCTCGTCGAGAACTTCCGTTACACCGACGAGGACATCGCCTACCTGGGGTCGCTCTCGGCCCCCGGCGGCGGCGCGATGTTCAAGCCGGCCTTCCTCGAGTGGCTGCGCGCCTTCGCCATGGACGTCGACGTGTGGGCGGTGCCCGAGGGCCAGGTCGTCTTCCCCCGCGAGCCCATCGTGCGTGTCCAGGGGCCCATGGCCGCCTGCCAGCTCATCGAGACGGCCCTGCTCAACCTTGTGAACTTCCAGACGCTCGTGGCTACCAAGACGGCCCGCGTGGTCCAGGCGGCTGAGGGCCACGCCGTCTCCGACTTTGGCCTGCGTCGCGCCCAGGGCCCCGACGGCGGCCTTGCCGTGGCGCGCGCGTCCTACGTGGGCGGCGCGAGCTCGACCTCGAACTGCCTGGCCGGCAAGATCTACGGCATCCCGGTGTTTGGCACCCACGCCCACTCCTGGGTCATGGCCTTTCCCGCAGAGATCGACGCCTTCCGTGCTTTCGCCCGCTCGATGCCTAAGAACTGCGTGCTGCTCGTCGACACCTACGACGTGCACCAGGGCATCGCCAACGCCGTGACGGTCGCCAAGGAGATGGAGGCTGCCGGCGAGCGCCTCGCCGCGGTGCGCATCGACTCGGGCGACCTCGCCAAGCTCTCCAAGTACGCTCGCCGCGCCTTCGATGAGGCCGGCCTTCCCTACGTCAAGGTGAGCGCCAGCAACGACCTCGACGAGTACACCATCCAGTCGCTCTTTGCCCAAGGCGCGCCCATTGACTCGTTTGGCGTGGGCACCAAGCTCGCCACGTGCGACCCGCAGCCGTCCCTCGGCGGCGTCTACAAGCTCTCGGCTGTGCGCAAGGCTGGCGAGAGCGCGTGGCGCCCCACGATGAAGCTCTCCGAGGTCGCCTACAAGCGCACCATTCCGGGCGTGCAGCTGGTGGCGCGCTTCTATGACGAGGCGGGCTGCCCGGTGGGCGACGTCATCTACGACGAGACCCTCGACGCGCCCACGCTCGCGGACGCCTCCTGCGTCACCGACTCCGAGACGAACTACGACTTCACGGGGCTTACGCATCACGACCTGCTCGTCAAGATGGTCGAGCATGGCAGGCGCGCCGGCGACCCCGACGAACTCGAAGCCGCCAAGCGACGCTGCAAGGACGCGCTCATGCACCTCGACCCGGCCGTGCGCCGCTTCCTCAACCCCCAGGTCTATCCGGTGGGCGTCGAGCGCAACCTGGCCGAGTTGCGCGCCCGCCTCGTGCGTGAGGAGCGCGCTGCCCAGCGCTAGCGTGTGCCTCGCGTGGCGCGCCCCGGCCCAGGCCGTGCGCACGTGCGCTTTTTGTTAAACTCAATCAGTCCGCGTCAAGCGGCGTACCTGCAATTTTCGCGGCCCCCACGCGGGGGTCGCTTCGTGTCGGAGGGATTCATCGTGGTCGAGACGATCGAGAAGCTGGTTCGAGCGGCAGTCGAGGAGGCCCAGCGCGCGGGCGAGCTGCCCGAGTTCGAGGTCGCTGACCTGGGACTCGAGCGTCCGGCCGACTCCTCCCACGGCGACTGGACGAGCACCGTGGCGCTGCGCAGCGCCAAGCTCGCCCACAAGGCGCCCCGCGACATCGCCGCTGCCATCGCCAAGCACCTGCCCGAGGCCCCCGAGGTCGACCACGTCGAGGTCGCAGGTCCCGGCTTCGTGAACATCTACCTCTCCACCGCCGCCGGCAACGAGGTCTTCCGCACCGCGCGCGAGCAGGGCGCCGACTTTGGCCGCTGCAACCTGGGGCAGGGCCAGAAGGTCCAGGTCGAGTTCGTCTCGGCCAACCCGGTGGGCCCGCTGCACATTGGCCACGGCCGCTGGGCGGCCCTCGGCGACTCGCTCGCGCGCGTCCTCGAGCACGCCGGCTACGACGTCGAGCGCGAGTACTACGTCAACGACCACGGCAACCAGATGAACACGTTTGGCAACTCCGTGTCCGAGCGCTACCTGCAGCTGGCCGACATCATGGACAGCCGCGGCCTCGACGCCCATGCCGCCCACGAGGCCCTCATCGCCGACTGGCGCGCCTTCGTCGAGGACGAAGCCGACGAGCACCCCGACTCCCACCCCTACATGGACGCCTTCAAGGCCAAGCTCGGCGCCGACTCCTACGGCGGGGACTACATCATCGACCTCGCCGCCCACTTCATGGAGGCCGACGGCACCCGCTGGGTCGAGGCCGACGCGTCCGAGCGCATGCTCTCCTTCCGCGAGCGCGGCTACAAGCTCATGCTCGACGACATCTCCCAGACCTGCTCCGACATGCGCACGAGCTTTGACGTCTGGTTCTCCGAGCGCTCCCTCTACGAGAAGGACGCGAGTGGCACGAGCGCCGTCGACCGCGCCTTTACCCGCCTGCGCGAGCAGGGCTACCTCTACGAGAAGGACGGCGCCCTGTGGTTCCGCTCGACCGACTTCGGTGACGACAAGGACCGCGTGCTCGTGAAGGCCGACGGCGCCTACACCTACTTCGCCTCCGACGTTGCCTACCACTGGAACAAGTACGAGCGCGTCGACCACGTCATCGACGTGTGGGGCGCCGACCACCACGGCTACATCGCCCGCGTGCGCGCCGCCACCGACGCCCTGGGCTACGAGGGCAAGTTCGAGGTCCTGCTCGGCCAGCTCGTGAACCTGCTGCGCGGCGGCCACCCGGTCAAGATGAGCAAGCGCAAGGGCACCATGGTCCCGCTGCGCGAGCTGCTCGACGAGGTTGGCGCCGACGCCACGCGCTTCACGCTCGTCTCCAAGAGCTCCAATCAGATGATCGACTTCGACATCGAGGCCGCCAAGCGCCAGGACAACTCCAACCCGGTCTACTACGTGCAGTACGCCCACGCCCGCATCTGCTCGATCCTGCGTCGCGCCGCCGGCGTCACGGCCGAGGAGGCCGCGCAGCTGGGCATGGACGAGGTTGCCTCCCGCGCCGTTCCCCTCGACTGCGACCTGTCGGTGCTCACCGACCCCACCGAGGCCGCCCTTGCCCGCAAGCTGGGCGAGTTCGGCGAGCTCGTCGAAGGCTGCGCCCGTGACCGCGCGCCGTTCCGCCTGACGCACTACGCCCAGGAGCTTGCGGCCGCCTTCCACGGTTTCTACACCGCCTGCCAGGTGCTCTCGAGCGAGGGCCGTCCGGTCGACCCAGCGCTGTCCCAGGCCCGTCTCGCCGCCTGCGACGCCACCCGTCGTGTGCTTGCGCTCACCCTCTCGCTCATCGGCGTCTCGGCGCCCGAGCGCATGTAGCGTTCATACACAACCGATCCTGATGGGCCCCGTCGCGTGCAGCTGCGGGGCCCATCTATGCGAAAAAGAATTCTCCTAATCCCTTAATTTATTGCGATACTTCCCCCAATTAGGGGTATGCTAAAGACTGGTTACGAGGATTACTCGGGGGTCTTTTTCGTGAAGGTGTGTGAGTATCTGTCTGTCCGCAGGGCCTATGGACTTGTGCGTCAGACCACGCCTGCTACCAGCCGCGTTACCTTTGACGAGCTGGGAATACTGTGCCACCTGGCAAACGTGAACGGCCCTCTGCGCACGTCGCAGATAGCCGAGTACCAGGGCGTTTTGCGCCCCACGATGACGCACAGGACGGGCCACTTGGCCGAGCTCGGGCTCATCGAGCGCAAGCCCGGCGAGCGCGACAGGCGAAACGTCTACTGCCACCTGTCCTCGACGGGCGTCGTGGCCATCCGCCGCATGGTGGCCGACGTCTGTCGCAACATCAAGACCGACATGCCGCTGGGCCGCTGCACCGACGAGCGCATGATGCGCATCATCGACGGCGCCGCGCAGATTTCGTTCTCCTCGGCAGACCTCGTCCTTATGCAACTTGCCTTCTGCAGCGACGATGGCGACGGCCTGGGCTCGGTGGGCGGGCTCGTCGACGGCCTGGGCCTGCTGCAGCCCACCGTCTCGATGGCTGTCTCGTCGCTCAAGCGCGCCGGCTACATCGAGCGCGGCGACACCCCGGGCCAGGCGGCCCTCTCGATTGCGATTACCGAGT
The DNA here is from genome assembly GCF_982402205.1 of Parolsenella sp. NCBI lineage: Bacteria > Bacillati > Actinomycetota > Coriobacteriia > Coriobacteriales > Atopobiaceae > Parolsenella > Parolsenella sp. The sequence continues at coordinate 17,965 of NZ_CEVYAT010000012.1, forward strand.
CTGGCCGAGCCCGTGCCGAGAAGCTCGTGGCGCAGGTTGCGGAGTTTAGGCCCGCTCGTGCTCGCGCGCGCAAATCTTCCGTGCTATAGTCTGCCGTGTCGGGCTTCTTGCCCACGCCGCCCCTGGCGGCCATTCCCACGTTCCCCAGCTTGTCTTGCATTCCACACCTCGCGCTGTCGCGCGTCGCGGGCTGCGAGCCTATGGGTTTTGCGCCCATGCTCGTCGCGTGCCGCGCGTCCGCCTGCGTTGCGGGTAGGGCAGGGTCCGGGGAGGCGCCCCACGCGCCAGACACGAAGGATTCCCACACGTGACAGAAGATAAGAACGAGGCTGCCCAGCCGGCCAAGCGCCGCCGCAGCCGCACGCGCAAGGTCGTCGACCAGCCCGAGGCCGTCTCGCAGCCCCAGGCCTCTTCCGCGCCCGCGGCAGACGCGCCCGCTCCCAAGCGCCGCAAGGCGCGCCAGCGCAAGGACGAGCAGCCCGCGCCCGAGCAGCACCAGGCACAGCAGGCCCAGCAACAGCCCCAGACGCAGCAGGTCCAGGGCGAGCAGCAGCCGCGCAAGCAGTATCAGCGCCCCGACCGCCCCAAGCAGTACCAGCAGCAGGGCCGCTACAACAACCAGCAGAACCAGGGTCGTCGCCGCGGCCGCCACAACAACGGCGGCAACAACAACGGCAACGGCGTCGTCGAGCCGCGCCTCTCGCGCGAGATGCTCTCCTCGATGCTCGTGGCGCAGCTCCGCGTCCACGCCGCGGGCTTGGGCGTCGAGTACGTGGGCGTGCGCAAGGCAGACCTCGTCGAGGCCGTCTACGTGGCCTCCGCGCGCGCCGAGGGCTTCCGCGACGTCGCGGGCGTGCTCGACATCACGGGCGAGGGCTACGGCTTCGTGCGCACCGGCAACTACATGGCTGGCGACGACGACGCCTTCGTTCCCCAGCAGCTCATCAAGCACATGGGCCTGCGTCGCGGAGACTGGGTCGAGGGCACCGTGCGCCCCAGCCGTCCCAACGACAAGTACCCGGCGCTGCAGAAGGTCGCCTCGATCAATGGCGCCTCTCCCGAGGTCGCCCGCGAGCGCCCGCGCTTCCGCGACCTCACGCCGGTCTATCCCAACGAGCGCCTCGTCATGGAGCACGGCAAGAACTCGATAACCGGCCGCGCCATCGACCTGGTGGCGCCCATCGGCAAGGGCCAGCGCGGCCTCATCGTGAGTCCCCCCAAGGCGGGCAAGACCACGGTGCTCAAGCGCATCTGCGAGTCCATCGCCGCCAACAACCCCGAGGTCTACCTCATCTGCCTTTTGGTGGACGAGCGCCCCGAGGAGGTCACTGACATGCAGCGCTCCATCAAGGGCGACGTCGTGGCCTCGACGTTCGACATGCCGGCCGACAACCACACGGCCGTCTCCGAGCTCGTGATCGAGCGTGCCAAGCGCCTGGTCGAGATGGGCCGCGACGTGGTGGTCGTGCTCGACTCCATCACTCGCCTTGCCCGCGCCTACAACCTCGCCCAGCCGGCGAGTGGGCGTATCCTCTCCGGCGGCGTCGATTCGGCGGCCCTCTACCCGCCCAAGAAGTTCCTGGGCGCGGCCCGCAACATCGAGAACGGCGGCTCGCTCACGATCCTCGCCTCCGCGCTCGTCGAGACGGGCTCCAAGATGGACGAGGTCATCTTCGAGGAATTCAAGGGCACTGGCAACATGGAGCTCAAGCTCGACCGCGAGCTGGCCGACAAGCGCATCTTCCCGGCCATCGACCCGGTGGCTTCGGGCACGCGCAACGAGGAGCTGCTCATCGACCCCGAGCTGCAGCCCTTCGTGTGGGGCCTGCGCCGCATCCTTGCCAACATGAACAACATCGAGCGCGCCGAGAACTCGCTCGTGCGTAGCCTCAAGGCCACGGCGACCAACGAGGAGTTCCTCATACGCTCGGCAAAGAAGGCCCAGCAGAGCGAGTACGCCGACGCCCTGTAGGGACGCCTCTCGCGCCTGGCTTGGCGCAGGGAGCACCCCAGCCTCCGCCCACTGGTCGATTGACCGTGGACGGAGGCATTTTTATGCAACGCCGACATGCCGGTGCTGCTATAGTCATACGAAGGGTGCAGAGGCGCCCACATCTTGAATTCGTTCGAGCGACGGTACCCGCAGACCAAACAGACCCCGCCGTTGCCCGATTGGCCCCGCTCGAGCGAGCGCTGGACCCGTCGTCGCAATCTCGCCTGTTTGCATGAGCCGCCGTCGCTACTGGGGAGGCGTGAGGTCATGACGAGCAGGTGCAGCAATCCTGCCATCTTTGCCGGGCTTGCCGGTGCCGCCGCGTGGGGAGCGCCCACGTGCGCGCAGGCGCTTACGGTCATGGGCTACGAGGTTCCCACGTCTGACCCCGGCTTCACCTTCGTGGCCGGCTGCGTCACTGGCGCCATCGTGGCTGGCTGCGGCAGCCTTGCCATCTCGCGCGCCGTCGCCGCGCGCACGGCCCGCGCAGAGATCGAGAGCGCCCTGCGCGGCAGCCATGCCCAGCCTGCCGTCCCCTCCCGCACGGCCGTCCAGGCCGTGCCCACCCAGCGCAGCGCCACGGCCCAGGCCTGGGAGCAGACCGGCGACATCCGCGTGCAGGTGCCCGCCGCCAAGGTCCCGGGCGCCCAGGCGGCAGATGCCTCCGAGCCCGTGCGCGACGCCATCGAGGACGCCTGGAGCGCCTGGGAGGCCAACGCCAAGGCCTCGACCGACTACGTCGACGTGGCCGAGGGCTACGTGCGCACCCGTACCCTCGCCGAGCGCATGAGCGCCCGCGCCAGGGGCGTGGCGAGCGTGCTGTCAGAGCGCCTGGGGGCCTCCCGCATGGAGGGCCTGCCCGTGATCGAGCGCGCCGATGGAAGCGTGGGAGACGTGGGCGAGAGCTGGTGGGACGACGCCATGAACGCCTCGTCGCGCCCGCGCGCCACCTCGCCCTTGGGCGGTGAGTCGGTCGAGGAGGGCATGAGCGGCAACAGCGCCGTGCTCTTCACGGCCCAGACCGCGGCCGAGGTCTGGGCTGCCCGCGCGGTGTGGCAGCAGGGAGCCCAGCAGGCCGCGGCGCCCGCCCAGCAGGCCGCGTCCGCCCCGGCGGCGCCTCGCCCCGCCTCTGCGGCGCAGGCCCCGCAGGACGCCCAGCCAAGCCAGGCCTCCGCACAGGCCGCGTACGCCCAGCCCGCGCCCACCGCGTCTGTCGCCCAGGCCGCCGCGTCTGTCGCGCAGGCCGCCACGCCCTCGCGCGAGAGC
>NZ_CEVYAT010000013.1:0-21164 GCF_982402205.1 Parolsenella sp.
CTCGTCATCGTCTCCGACGAACGGCCTGGCGCCATCCCGGCGCTTTCGCGCTGCGGGTCGCTCGCCGTGCGCCTGGGCGTGGCGCGCACGCGCATCGTGCGCCTCATGAACGCCTGCGACCCGCGTCGGCGCGACGAGTCGTTCGTGGCGCGGGCGGCCGTGGGGCTCGAGTGCGCCCGCGAGGTTCGCGTGCTCGACGGAGGGCTCGACCTCGTGGAGCTTTTGGGCGCGGGTGGCATGGCCGAGATCGTTGCGTCCGAGAACCCTGCCGCGCTGGGCGCCGCCCATGGCCTCGCGGCCCTGCTCAAGGAGCTGGGGCACCTTCCCGACGCCGAAGGCGCCAGGCACGCCCTTGCCGGCGGAGGCAAGCCCAGGAGGCTCTTTGGCCTTGGCAGAGGGGAGGCGTAGCGATGGGCGTGCTTGAACGCGTGAGGCAGCAGGTGGGCGACCTCGCAGACGAGGCGCGGGAGGACGCGGCCGAACAGCGGAGGCTCTCGGAGCGGCTCAAGCGCGGGCTGGTCGAGCGCCTGGGCCTCACGCAGATTGCCTCGCTCGTCTCGGCCGGTGCCGTCGATCAGGTGCGCGAGGAGCTTGCCGTGGTGTGCCGGGCGGTGCTGTGCTCCGGCGGCTTCGAGGAGCTGGGCGAGGACGAGCGCGACGCTCTCATGGTTCGCGTCATCGACGAGATCGTGGGCCTAGGGCCGCTGCAGCCCCTGCTCGACGACCCCACCATCACCGAGGTCATGGTGAATGGCTGCAACGCGCTGTTCTACGAGCGCGGAGGTCGCCTCCTTCCGGCGAGCCGCGCCTTTGACTCGCCCGAGCAGATCATGCTCGTGATGGACCGCATCTTGGCGCCGCTGGGCCGCAGGCTCGACGACGCGAGCCCCATCGTGAACGCGCGCCTGCCCAACGGCTTTCGCGTGAACGCCGTGATCGCCCCGGTGGCGATGGACGGCCCCGCGGTTACGATTCGCAAGTTCTCCGGGGCCCTGCGCACGCTCGAGAGCCTGGTGGAGCTGGGGTCGCTTCCGGCCTGGTACGCGCGCCTGCTATCGTGGGCCGTGCGCGTGCGGCGCGACATCGCGGTGGCGGGTGGCACGGGCTCGGGCAAGACAACGCTGCTCAATGCCCTGTCTGCCGAGATTCCCTGCGACGAGCGCATCGTGACCATCGAGGACTCGGCCGAGCTGCGCTTCGAGGAAGGCCTGCACGTGGTGAGGCTCGAGGCGCGCGACGCCTCCATCGAGGGTACGGGTGCCGTGACGATTCGCATGCTCGTGACCAACGCTCTGCGCATGCGCCCCGACCGCATCGTGGTGGGCGAGGTGCGCGGCGAGGAGTGCATCGATATGCTGCAGGCCATGAACACGGGCCACGACGGCTCGCTCACCACGCTGCACGCGGGCACGCCCGTCGAGGCCGTCTCGAGGCTCGTTCTCATGGCGCGCTTTGGGATGGATCTGCCCGCCGCGCTCATCGAGGAGCAGGTGGCGACCGCGCTCGACCTCATCGTGATGTCGCGGCGCATGCCCGACGGCTCGCGCGTCGTGTCGGACGCCTGCGAGGTGGGCCGCGGCGAGGACGGCGGCGTCGAGCTCTCCCAGGTCGTGTCGTTCGACGTGGGCGAGCGCAGCTGGCGCCTCGTGCGCGAGCCGGCGTTTCTTGCCCGGGCGGTGTCAGACGGCCTGCTCGAAGAGGAGGAGGTGTGCCAATGGAGGCGTTGCTGTGCCTAGGCTGTGGTGCGTGCGCGGCCCTGGCGGCATGGGTCTTGACCTGCGGAGATGAGGGCGCCATTCAGAGGCCGGGCGACACGGGTACCAGGCGCGCGCTCGTGCGGGCCCTGCGCGAGGTGGGCCTGAGCGCGCCGATGCGTACCCTTGAGCGGCTGGGCCTCGCGCGCGGCGTCGTGGACGAGCTTGTGCTGAGCGAGCGCGTGCAGGCGGCCGGCCTTGCGCGCGAGGGCGCGCGCGGGCTGCTCGTGGCCTACGTAGGGGCCTGCGGCCTGCTTGGCCTGGTCGTGGCGCTGTCTTTGCTCGGGACCTTCGCGGGCGTTGCGATGGGGTGCGTGGCCGCGGCGATGTGGCGCTCGTCGCGCGTGCGCGGGCGCAAGCGCGACCTTGCCCGGCAGGTGCCCGACGCCTTTCGCTCCCTTGCCGGGGCGCTTGCCGCCGGGCGCACGCTTCCCCAGGCCATCAGCTACGTGGGGTCGATGGGCACGGGGCCGCTCAACCGGGAGTTCGCGCGGGCATCGCTGCTCGTCTCGTGCGGCACGCCCGCGGCCGACGCCATCGAACAGATCTCTGCACGCACCGACGCCCCCGGCGTCGAGCTCATGGTCTGCGCCCTCACGGTCTCTGCCAGGACGGGCGCCCCGCTCCAGGGGCTGTTCCTCAGGTCTGCCCAGCTCGTCGAGAGGCGCTTTGCGCTCGAGCGCGAGCTCGAGGCAAAGACAGCGCAGGTGAGGCTGTCGGCAAAGATCGTGAGCGGCCTTCCCGTGTGCCTCGTGGCCCTGCTCGTGCTCACCTCGCCCGACTTCAGGGCGGGGCTGGCAACGCCCGTTGGGTTGGGGTGCGTGCTGGCGGCGGCTCTGCTCGACGTGGTGGCCCTGGCTATCATCGCGCGCCTCATGCGTGGGGTGCTCTGATGTGGGCGCTTGGCTCTGGCGTGGCGGCTGCCATGGCTGCCTACCTGCTGCTATATGGCGACGACGAGCCTGGTTGGGGCAATGGAGGCAGGGCGTCTGCGCTGGCGCGGGCACTGCGGGCGTCGCCTGCGCTACGGCGCCTCAAGGGGCGCGAGAACGCGGCGCGGATGGCCGCGGCCTGCGAGCGGCAGATGCCCGAGATGCTCGACGTGCTGGCGCTAGGGCTCTCCGCGGGGCTTTCGTTTGACGCCTCGCTTGCCCTGTACTGCGCGCGCAGCTCCGCCGAGCTCTCCCGCCAGATGCTCGTGGCCATGCACTCGTGGCAGATGGGTCTTGCGAGCAGGCGCGACGCCCTGGGCGAGCTCGCCGCGCGCGTGGCGGCGCCGTCCCTTGCGAAGTTTGTCGCCGCGGTGCGCGAGGCGCTGGCGTTTGGCGCCCCGCTCGCGGCAACGCTCGAGCGCCAGGCAGACGCCATCAGGGAGGACCAGCGTGCAAGCGTGGAGCGTCGCATCGAGGAGGTTCCCGTGCGGATGCTCATTCCGCTGGGCGCGCTTGTGGTGCCCGCGATGTTGCTTGCGATTCTGGGGCCGCTGCTCAGCGCGGCCCTGTCCAGATGAGGTTGGGCGGGCTTGTCCCGCACAGGGAAAGGAGAGGTCATGGGTGTGATTGACAGGCTTGGCATAGGGGCTTCGTGCGCTCTGCGTCGTGTGCGTGCGCGTGCTCGCTGTCTGGCGCGCGAGACGAGCGGCCAGGGCACGACCGAATACGCCATTCTCGTGGGCGTTCTGGTGCTGATGGCAATCGTTGCCGTGATGGCGTTCAGGGGCAGGCTCCAGGAGCTCTGGACCTCGATTACCGATGGCATCAACTCGCTGTAGGGGGCGGCTTGCCCTGCTCGCGGCCCTGGCGCTTGCCGCTCTGGCCGTTGCGGCATGCGCGCTGGGCGAGGCGGGTGCGGGCAGTGCCGTGCCCGCCCCAGTTAGCGTGGCCGACTCGTCTGGGGAAGTGCCTGCTGGCGGCGATTCGGGTGGGGCTGCGGATGGTGAGGCGGACGGCTCGGGCGAGCCCGACGCCCCCGGGGCGCCGGGCGCAGACGCACCCTCAGAGGGCACTCGCGCTGGGGACGCGCCGGGCGGGGTCGAAGGCCTTGTGGCCGAGGCGTCTCCCGCGCCGCGGGCGACCTGCTCGAAGACTATGCGGCCCGCGGCGACACGACGCTCGCCCATGCCGGGTGGCTCGACCTGCTGGGGAGCGTCTGGGGGTGCACCGTGGTGGGTCCCGGCTGGGTCGACCTGTGCTTTGTCGAGCGGCAGGGCGAGGATGCGAGCCGGGTGAACGTTCTGAGGATGGAGGTGGACCAATGGAGGGAGGCCTATGGGAATACGGGGCCGCAAGGCGGCTCGTGACGCGTGTGGCGAGCAGCTGGGCCAGTCGACGGTCGAGTACGCCCTCGTACTCGTGGCGTTTCTTGCCGCCATCGTGGCGCTGGGGGCGGTGTGGCGCGTGGTGGGCGCCGGCGGCCTGCAGCGCCTCTCCGAGGGGTGCGCCTCGCACGCCATCGAGGGCGTGGCCGCGGCGGGCGGCATGCACGACATCGTCCTGTTCTGATTCGCTGGGCCAGGCGAGCGTCGAGGCGGCCTTCTTCCTGCCGGTCCTCATGCTGCTGCTTGCCCTGCTCCTGCAGCCCGCGTTTGCCCTGTACACGCGCTGCGTCATGGAGCAGGCGGCATCGGAGGGGCTGCGGGCGCTCGCCACCTCGGGTCCAACGCTGGCGGCTGGCCAGGACTCGTGTGTGGCCTACGTGAGGCGCAGGCTTCGCGCCGTGCCCAACGTGCCCGCCTTTCACGTGGGCGGGGAGGAGGGCTGGCAGATCGAGTGCGAGGGCTCCTCATCGATGGGTCGCTCGAGCGTGCGGGTTGCGGGGCGCCTGAGGCTCCTGCCGCTCGTGGGCGTACTCGCCTCGGCCTTTGGTGAGGTCGAGGAGGGCGAGACCGTCCTGCGCGTCGAGGTGTCCGAGAGTACGAGGCCAGACTGGTTGGAGGGCGACTATGGCGGATGGACCTCGATTTGGGGATAGGGGGCGCGCCCGCGCCTTCCTGGGTATCGACGCGTTCGTTGACGAGACGGGCGGCTACACGTCGGTATCGGTGGCGGTTGCCCTGCTCGTGAGCCTTGCGCTCACCTGCTCGCTCGTCTCGGTTGGGTGGGTGCAGCGAAGATCGGCAGACGTGCAGACGGTCGCCGACGCCTGCGCCTTGGCCGGGGCAAACGTCGTGTCCTCGTATGCGACGGTTGCCACGGTGCTCGATGCCTGCGTGCTCACGATGGGGCTTGCCGGCATGGTGACGCTGGGTGCCGGCCTTGTGGTGAGCGCCATCCCCGGCCTGGGCGCGGCGGGCGCCAAGACCGTCGATGCCGCGCGGCAGGTGTTCGACTCCCGCGGGCGCTTCGCGCGGTCTGCGGCGCGGGGGCTCAAGAAGGTCGAGGGAACGCTGCCCCTTGCCATCGTGAGCCGCTCCGCCGCCGTTGCGCAGGAGAGCGGGTCTTGGACGGGCGTTGCCATGCCGTTTCCCGTGCAGTCGCAGTCCGACTTCTCCGCGCTCGACGTCGAGGTGGACCCAACGGAGGCGGCGGAGGCGGCACGGCGTCTCCAGGAGGCGTCCGACCGGGCCAAGGAGCGTGCCGACGAGGCCGTGCGCGAGGCCTGGCTTGCGGACTGCGGCGCCGACGGCATGTGCCTGCGCGAGCGGGCCGACGCGCTTGCGGGGCTGGCGCCCGTGAGCAATCCAAGTTACGCGCTGCCGCTCTGGACCTTTGGGGCTCCGCTCATGCGCGCACGTGCCTACTACGCCGCCCGTCTCGCGAGCGAGGCGCCGCTGGGCCAGGGGACGGACGAACTCACGAACTCGGCGGCACGCAAGGCGTTCTACGAGTACGCGCTCGAGCAGGTTGGTCGTGGCCACTACGAACAGCTGCCCGACGGCGGCGCGGACCTTGACCTGCCACAGCTCTTCTCGAACGCGGAGCAGCTGCGCGCAACGACGCTCTACTCGGCCAGTCGCTGGCCCTGTACGCAGGAGGGAGGAAGAACGGTGCTGCATGCAAGCATGGAATGCCCGGGCGCAAGGGGCACGTCTGCGGGAACGGCGTCGCTCGTCGCGCTCGACGCCGGGAGCGTGGCGCGCTGCGATACCTGCAGGATGGACACGCAGGCCATGGGAAGCGCCCCGGCCGCGTCGACGAGCATCGATAACGGCTTCGAGCACTACTGGAGGATCGTCTCGGAGGCGTCGGAGCGCTACGAGCGGGCTCGCAACGACCTTGCCGAGGCCGAGGCGCAGATGCGCGAGCTTGCTGGTGAGGGAAAGAGCGCCTATGAGCGCGCCATGGAGGCGCTCGCGGTGCCTCGGCCACGCCTGTGCCCACCAGGTGCCTGGGGCTGCGTCGCCGTGGTGACGGGAGGCGAGCGCGAGGTGCCCGCTGAGGTCACGGGGGCGTTCCTTGCGGACTCCGCGGTGCCTGCGGGTGCCGCCGTGGCGGCCGCGACTCTGGCGCCAGACTCGGCCGCCGAGGGAAACGACGTGCTCGCGCGCTTCTTTGGTGCCATCTCCGAGGGGATGGATGGGGCCGATGCCGGCGTACTTGGAAATATCGGGTCCTTGTGGGGAGAGCTGCTCGTTGGCTACGAGTCTGCCGCGGGCAATGTTGAGGCTGCGGCTGGGAAGATACTCGACGGCATCGACAGCGTGCTGGGAACGAGCGTGAGCTCGTGGCTACGCGACATGGCCAAGGAGGCCATCCGCGACGCGGGCCTGGCCCCCGCCGACCTGCGTCCCAGAAAGCCCGTGCTCACCAACAGCCAGTACGTGCTCGACAAGGCGGGCTATGACCACGTCTCGAGCGTGAGGGACTTCGTTAGCAAGCTGCCCGACACGGCAGACCCGGTCGAGTTTGCCCGGGCACTGGGCCGCGAGGTCAAAAACGAGTTGGGGACGCGCATTGGCGAGGTCACCATTGCCGAGCTGACCATCCCAGGGACCGAGATAACGATTCCCATAACCATCGACGTGGGCGAGCTCTTGGGGGCGGCGTGATGAGGTGGCGCGAGGCGCCTGCGCCAGACCGGGAGCTGGGGCAGATGGCCGTTGAGCTCGCCGTGCTCGTCCCCGTCATCGTGGTGGTGGCCCTCGTCATCCTTAACGTGATGCGCATCTCCGAGCTGTGCGCCCGGTTCGATCGCGTGGCGGCCGACGCCGTGGTGATGCATGGCGTGAGCCCGTCGGGCGCCTCAGGCGAGCTCGCTGGCGTCGAGGAGGTCAAGGCCGCGATCGTTGACGCCATGGGCGACGCCTCGTGCGAGGTCTTGGTGAGCGCCGAGGACGTCTCGAGCGGGGAGGGTCGCGCCCTCATCGACCTCGCGGCGGGAACCACCCGCTACGTCTGCAGGCTGGGCTACCGGCCGTGGCCCGGCTCCTTCTCCATTGCCGGGATGGGCGTGTCGCTGCCCGCCCTGGCCCATCACGAGCGAAGCGTCGTGGTGGACAGGTATCGCTCGGGGGTGGTCTCGTGAGGACGAGAGTTGGGCCACGTGCCCGTTGGGCCGTGGTGACGTTTGATGCGGGCGGCGGTTCGTGCGCTGAGTCGAGCGATGCCGCAGCTGCTAGGGCAAACGCCGAGACGGGCGTGGGCGCGGGTGCTGAGCCGCATGCCAAGGCGGGCGATGGTGTGTGCTCAATCAGGTTCCAGGTGCTTGGCAGCGCGCTTGAGCGTCTGCGGGGCCTTTTGGGAACGAGGCGGGGAGATGCGCGCGCCCTGCCCTGCCTGCTCGCGGGGTGTCGCTCGGTCCACACGTTTGGCATGGCCTACGGCATCGACGTGGCACTCGTGAGCGAGCAGGGGCGGGTGCTCAGGGTGCGGCGAGACGTTCCCGCGGGGCGGGTCGTCTCCTGCCGCGGGGCGGTCCATGCCTTGGAGCGCCCGAGCTCGGACGGGCCATGGCCGCAGGCTGGGCAAGCGGTGAGCTTGCAACTGTTCGATGTGCTGTAGAGAGGGGAGTGCGCAATGGACGCAACCAATCAGGCGGGTGGAGGGCTCAAGACGTGTCCCAGGTGCGGGGCCAAGCTCTTTGCCGACATGGACGTGTGCTACGGGTGCCTCTATGACTTCGCGAGGGGCGGCGAGCCCGCGGTTGGCGCGGTGGCGGACGCCTCGCTCCTCGAGCTCTCGAGAGAGCTCGAGGAGCCAACGCTAGAGCCATCTGCTGAGGTGCCGGGGGCGTTGGGTGCTGCGACGATGACCCAAGCTCGGCCGGTGCCGCAACTCCAGATGTCGTCGCAAATCCAGGCGCCTCCGCAGTCTCCCTCGGTGTCCCAAGGTTCAGCGGCGTTCCAGCCCCAGGCGGCCTGCTTGACCTCGCCTGCGCCCGAGGCGGAGCGGCCCGAGCCCGTGGCGGCGCTGATGTCACCCTCGTGCGTGCGGGTGAGCTGCGGAGGCATGACGGTTCCCATGGAGGTGGGCAAGGAGGGGCTCGTCCTTGGCAGAGAGCCCGGGTGCGATGTCGTGATCGACCACCCAGAGGTGGCGGCGCGTCACCTCGTACTGTTGTTCAGGGATGGGGTGTTGTTTGCCCAGGGTCTGGGCGCGGCCAATAGCGTGTTGGTCAACGGATGGGTGCTGGCGGGTCTGTGCCCCTTGCGCTGCGGTGACGTTGTCGAGGTGAGACCCGCTGGTGTCACGATCAGGCCTTGGCCTGCTGCGGGAGGAAGGGGTGAGGTCGCATGAGCCGGGCGATGGGGCGCGAGGTTGCCTACAGCGTGCTCTACGATGCAACGTCTGTGGAGGAGGGGCCGTCCGATGGGGGCGTCATGCGGCATCGGGTGTGGGTGGTCTGCGTGGGCGAGGCGTTCTATCGCCTGGCGTGGTCGTCTCGGGGTGTCGGCCATGGGCTGCCCGAGTGCAAGGCCTATCCTTGCGACGAGGCGGGCGCGGCTACTTCCTCGCACTGCGTTGCCCGCTGCTACTGCGTCAATCCCCATGTGGCGTTTGCCGAGGTCATTGACCAGCTGCTGAGCCTGCCGGCGACGTGCCCGCGCGTTCGCGAAGGCGCTGTGGCGGTCTAATCCAACCTCGCAGGTTGCTCCCGCCCAGGCCGGCGTGCCTTCGAGCACAATTTGCCGGGAGGACAGGGGGCTGAAACCCCCGCGTCAGGGGTTGGATTGCCCCTTCCTGCTATCAGCGCACTGACGGATTGGACCGCAGCAATGAGCCGTTTGTGCGAGCAGGCCGCGGGGCGAATCGACGCCCGCCCAGAATTTTTCCAATTAGCCAAAATTCTCACTTGCTTGGCTGGTTCTATTTGCTATAGTAAACGAGCTCGCAGGGCGAGCAGACATTTCGGCTGGGTAGCTCAGTTGGTAGAGCAGGGGACTGAAAATCCCCGTGTCAGGGGTTCGATTCCCTTCCCCGCCACCAGAAGTGATACGACCCGAAGATCCAGCGTCTTCGGGTCGTTTTCGTTACGGAGTGTCGTTTTTGTCCCGCTCGCGCTCTTCGCTGGTGCACTCCGCGGTGCAACTCTTGGTGCAACTCGGGGCACGTGGGCTTAAAGGGCGGCCTATAGGCTTATAGGACATATTGTGCGTCCGCTTTCGGGGTGTCGACGAAGGTCGGCGTCCCCCGCATGCTCGAGTCACCAGGTTCGATGCGTCCGCTCTGCTGGGATGCACGTACGTTTTCCACTCGCTCGGCTGATGTGTCGTCTGTCTTCATCGCGAGCGCGGGCGTGCCGCCCGTCTCTGCCAACGTACCCGTCTCCGCCGCGAGCGTGGGCGTGCCGCCCGTCTCCACCAACACCTCGCCTGCGCGCCTGGCCCAACCGCTCGTCTTCGCCAATGCGCCGCCCGCGACCGCCGGGCCAACCGCTTGCCCCGCCCAGCGCGCCGCTCGCACATCTCACATACCTGAAATGCATTGTTTGCGCTGGTCAACCGTAGCGCAATTTGCCGGTGAACGGCGCCGCGCCCGCTGCGAGCGGCATCAAGATTGCACCTAAGCACTTACCGACACCTGGCGGGCCCAATCATCCCGTCCTCCTAAACTAGAAATAACGTGTGAATCGCTTAGGAGAGGAGCAATTCATGTCCAAGATCTTCAACAGCCCCAGCAAGTACATCCAGGGCCCCGATGAGCTCGCCAAGCTTGGCGGCTACGTCGACCCGCTTGGCACCAAGGCCCTCGTCATCAACACGCCCTCCGGAGTCAAGCGCGTGGGCGCCAAGGTCGAGGCCGGCTTTGCCGAGGCCAAGGCCGCGCCCGTCTTCGAGGACTTCAACGGCGAGTGCTCCGAGAACGAAGTCAACCGCCTCGTTGAGGTCGCCCGCGCCAACGGCTGCGACGTCGTCGTGGGTATCGGCGGTGGCAAGACGCTCGACACCGCCAAGGCCACGGCCTACTTCCTGGGCTGCCCCGTCGTGATCTGCCCCACCATCGCCAGCTCCGACGCCCCCTGCAGCGCCCTGTCCGTCCTCTACACCGACGACGGCCAGTTCGACCGCTACCTGTTCCTGCCGGCCAACCCCAACATCGTCCTCATGGACACCACGGTCATCGCCGCGAGCCCGGTGCGCCTGACCGTCTCTGGCATGGGCGATGCCCTGGCCACCTACTTCGAGGCCCAGGCCACGCACGACGCCTGCGGCGACACCTGTGCCGGCGGCAAGGGCGGCCTCGCGGCCCTGTCGCTCGCCCGCCTGTGCTACGACACCCTCATGGCCGACGGCGTCAAGGCCAAGGTCGCCCTCGAGGGCCACGCCCTCACCCCGGCCGTCGAGAACATCATCGAGGCCAACACGCTGCTCTCTGGCATTGGCTTCGAAAGCTCCGGCCTCGCCGCCGCCCATGCCATCCACAACGGCCTCACCCTGCTGCCCGAGTGCCACGGCATGTACCACGGCGAGAAGGTCGCCTTTGGTACCCTCGCCCAGCTTGTGCTTGCCAACGCCTCAACCGAGCAGCTCGAGGAGGTCCTGGGCTTCTGCATTGAGATTGGCCTGCCCGTTACCCTGGGCGAGCTTGGCGTCACCGAGGTCACGCGCGAGAAGGCCATGATCGTGGCCGAAGCCGCCTGCGCCCCCGGCGACACCATGGGCAACATGCCGTTCGACGTTACGCCCGATATGGTTGCCGACGCCATCCTTGGCGCCGACGCCCTTGGCCACTACTACCTCGACTAACGCTCACTTGCGCATACGCCGCATCCCCAGGGCGCGCTGGCCTCACGGCTGGCGCGCCCTTTTGTCGCGGCTTGCGTACCAGACGCCCAAAATGCCCGCTCGCCGCTGTGCGTCTCTGCCATAGTGGGCGGTATCAAGTCTCTAACGAAGGGGGAGAGCCATGAAGGTAAGGTCGATTATGTGCTGCTGCGGCGGTGGCGTGGGCAGCTCGTTCATCGTGCAGATTAACGTACGGGATGTGCTCAAGAAGCACGGCATCGAGGGCATCAGCGTCGACCACGTCTCGGTCTCTGAGATATCGATGCACCAGGTCGACCTGTTCGTCGTGGGCAGCGACCTCATGGCCTTCCTGGCTGACAAGCCGCGCGTCATCACGCTCGACAACATCATGTCGAAGGACGAGCTCGAGACCAAGCTGCTTGCCGCCCTCGAGGCCGCCGAGAACGAATAGCCTGGGGATAGGGGGATGGGTCTTTTGTCCCCGCTTGGCCGCCGTCTGGCTCATGCGGCCGGATGCTGCCCCATTCTTCTCGTCCACTTCATATCCGTGCAAACAAAAACGCGCCCGCCGAGCCACTTGGACTCGACGGGCGCGCCGTCAATCAAGAGATGCGAGCGAAAAGCTAGGCGCTCGGGCAAATCTTCTTGAACAGGGCCACGACGTCGTCGTGGTTGGCCTCGCGGGGGTTGCCCGGGAAGCAGGCGTCGGCCATGGCGTCGGTGGCCAGCTGGTCGATCTCGTCGGCCTTCATGGCCTCGCAGACGTGCGGGATGTTGACGTCGGCGGAGAGCTGCTTGACGGCGGCGATGGCGGCGTCGGCGGCCTCGTCCTCGTTCATGCCGGTCGTGTCAACGCCCATGGCCACGGCGACCTCGGCGAGGCGCTTGGTAACGACGGGCTTGTTGAACTCCATGGCGATGGGGAGCAGCATGGCGCAGGCAACGCCGTGCGGGGTGTCATAGTGGGCAGACAGGGTGTGCGCCATGGCGTGGTCGATGCCTAGGCCCACGTTGGAGAAGCCCATGCCGGCGATGTACTGGCCCAGGGCCATGCCCTCGCGGCCGCTGCCGGGCTGGCCGCTCTTGGCCTCGGCCACGGAGTCGCGCAGGTGCTGCGAGATCAGCTGGATGGCCTTGAAGTGGAACATGTCGGAGAGGTCCCAGGCACCCTTGGTGGTGTAGCCCTCGATGGCGTGCGTCAGCGCGTCCATGCCGGTGGCGGCGGTGAGGCCGGCAGGCATGGAGGCCATCATGTCGGGGTCGACGACGGCGACGTCGGGGATGTCGTTGGTGTCGACGCAGACGAACTTGCGGACCTTCTCCGGGTCGGTCACGACGTAGTTGATCGTGACCTCAGCGGCGGTGCCAGCGGTCGTCGGGACGGCGATGGTGAAGGTAGCGTGGTTCTTGGTGTCGGCAACGCCCTCGAGCGAGCGGACGTCGGCGAACTCGGGGTTCTCGACGATGATGCCGATGCCCTTGCAGGTGTCCATGGAGGAGCCGCCGCCAATGGCAACCATCATGTCAGCGCCGGAAGCCTTGTAGGCCTCGACGCCGTCCTTGACGTTCTGGATGGTGGGGTTGGGCTTGATCTCGGAGTAGAGCGTCCAGGGGATGCCGGCGGCGTCGAGCTCGTCGGTGACCTTGGCGGTAACGCCAAACTTCACGAGGTCGGGGTCGGAGCAGACGAAGGCCTTCTTGAAGCCGCGGCGCTGAATCTCGCCCGGGATCTCCTTGATGGCGCCGGAGCCGTGATAGGAAATGTTGTTCAGAACAAAGCGATTGACTGCCATGCTTGCCCTCCTCAGGGTAGGTGGTGGGATAACAGCCCCTGTCATCCCGTCGTGCTCGGCAACGTGCCGCGCTCTTAGCACAAAGGATACCCGCAGACCAGCGCGGTACTACCGATTATTTGGTGAGCGGTCTAAAAATGGAACGTCGTTCGCAAATACGAACGTCGTGGGTAGGATGTGGCGGCCGGGACGGTGAATGCGTTCTGACTGCGCGGGCGGGCACGCACTGGGGCGGTGACGCGCGCCGGCCGCATGGGACGGGCCTGCTGCGACCCTCCTAGTATGGTGCCTTTGTCACGCGGTGCAGGCGGATCTCGTCGCAGACGGCGTCCGTGCGATGCGTGAGCAGGTACTCCAGGGCGTCGGCCATGTCGTCGGGCACGATCATGGGCGTGCCAGTGAGGTCCGGACGGGCAATGGCCACCATGTCGGTGAGCACGCCGCCGGGCGAGATGACGTGCACGCGAATGCCCTCGTCAAAAACCTCGCGGGCAAACGACTTCGACATGCCATAGAGCGCATGCTTGCTCGCAACGTAGGCGCTCTGGTTGGGGTAAGCGTCGTGCGCAACGACTGAGCAGACGTTCACGACCTCTGCTGCCTTTGAGGCGCGTAGCAGCGGCAGCGTCTCGCGCATGAGGATGAACGGCGCGCGAACGTTGGTTGCCATGACGGTATCAAACTGATCGGTGGGAATGTCCTCGAGCGGCCCCGCCTGGACGATGCCCGCGTTGTTCACCAGGATGTCGAGGCCGCCGCTTTCCCTGATGCTGCAAACAAGATCAAGGATGGCCTGCTCGCTCGTGAGGTCGCACGCGTGGGTGCACGAGCGCTCCTCGTATCCCGCCTGCTTGGAGGTCTCGTCGCAGAGACGGGAGGTCTCGTCGAGCGATGCCTGCGTGCGACCCACGAGCGTAACCTCGCAGCCAAGGCTCGCCAACCTCACCGCGAGCGCCCGGCCGATTCCCTTGCCAGCTCCCGTGACCAGCGCCTTCTCGTGAGCAATGCTCGTCTTCATGATGCCCCCTATCCGTTATGTCCTGATGTATTCATTGTGGAACTCAGCATGGGCGCGCGGGGCGATTAATCCGTCAACGTAGCTGCTCCTGCGGCCGCTTGCTGACGCAGGCGGGGTCCTGCGCGCCGCTGGCATCGCTTCTGGTTGCGGCGGGTTGTGCCTCCCTGGCTCCCTGTGGCCGCGAGCGAGGCTTCGAGAGCGCGTCCACCCAGGCGGCGAGTTTTCCGCGCGTGAGCGCGCTTGGCCGCGAGGCGAAGAGGAGCTTGGAGGTGAAATTGAGCGGCATATTTCTTGCGCGCGAGCGCGCTTGGCCAGGCAGCGGTCTCCCTACCAGTGTGTTTGGTCGCTCGCCGGGTTACTAGGGGAGCGCCGAGACGCGACGCAGACTATCCACTAAATTCTATTCAGCCATCCGTTAATAGCGCCCTAGACTGTCCGCTAATAAAAACCTCACTAAGTCGGTACCCCAATTGCCGCTTGGCAAGTAACCCACGGCTCTGCCCGTTGCCCATCTGGCACTTTCACGGGTCAAAATCCTCCTCTGACGGGCGGCTATCTTATGGGGTACCGACTTGGCGCAAAAATGAGCCAAAGCCTCTTCTTTAAATATGACAAGTTGGCATCGGCGGACTTTCTGCGTGACACTCCTGCGTACCGCGCTACACTTAATGGCTAGAAGTGAGCCTAGGTGAACTCAACCCAGGCAAACTTGCTTCATTCGGTCCCAAAACGGGGAGACGCGCGACCTCGCGCGCCACAAGAGAGAGGAAGCACCATGAAGAAGTCCACCCAGAACGGTCTGCTCGTCGCCGGCGGTTTCCTGCTCGGAACCGTGGGCGTCAAGGCCCTGGCCTCCGACACCGCCAAGAAGGGCTACGTCCAGGCCGTCGCCTGTGGCATGCGCGCCAAGAACTCCTACGATGCCATCGTCGAGCAGGCAAAGGCCCAGGTAGACGACATCGTCTCCGAGGCCAGCTACCTCACCACCAACAAGGACGAGAAGGCCGAGTAACCTCGCGCATGCAGTACACAATCGTTAGCGAAATACCGGGCCGCATCCGTGTGAACCTTGCGGGCATCGTGCCCGACGCAGACGCCGAGCCCCTGCGCGTGGCGCTCGAGAAGGCGCTCGCCATCGAGTCTGCCCGCGTCTACGCGCGCATCGGCTCGGTTGCGCTCACCTACAACGCCGCCGACCCCGCCGCCCGCGACGCTGCGCTTAACTGGCTAGGGCTTGTCGACGCCGCGGCCGTCGATGCCGCGCGTGCGGACTGCGCTGGCATGGCCGCACCCAGCACGGACGCCCTGCTGCTCAACATCGCCGAGCTCGTGGGCTTCCACTACGCCCGCCGCTGGTTCCTGCCCGCGCCCATCCGCGCGGCCTGGACGGTCTGGTCGTATCGCAAGTTTCTCGCGGCCGGCCTGCGCTCGCTCGTGAACGGTCGCCTCGACGTGCCGGTGCTCGACGCCGCCGCGGTGGGCATCTCGTTTGCCAAGGGAGACTTCCTCACCGCCGGCAGCACCATGTTCCTGCTGAACATCGGCGAGGCGCTCGAAGACTACACCAAGGCCCGCTCTCAGCACGAGCTCATATACTCGCTGCTCGCGATGCCCGAGACCGCCCGCCGCATCGAGGCGGGGGAGGAGGTCGGCGTCCCCTCCTCAGACCTTGCCGAGGGCGACCTCATCGTCGTGCGCACCGGCATGCCGGTCTGCGTCGACGGCACGGTCGAGCGCGGCCGCGCCATGGTCAACCAGGCGGCGCTCACCGGCGAGCCCCTGGCCGTCGAGCGCGTCGAGGGCGACTCGGTCTTTGCCGGCACCGCCTGTGAGGACGGCGAGATCTTCGTGCGCGTCACGAGCGGCGCGGGCAACACCAAGCTGCGCTCCATCGTCTCGATGGTCGAGCAGTCCGAGGGCCTCAAGAGCAGCGTCCAGGGGCGCCGCGAGCGCCTCGCCGACGCCATCGTCCCATGGAACTTCCTGCTGGCGGGCGCCGTCGCGCTCACCACGCGCAGCCTCGTCAAGACTAGCGCCGCCCTCATGGTCGACTACTCGTGCGCCCTCAAGCTTACGAGCTCCATCTCGGTGCTCGCCGCGATGAGCCAGAGCGCCCGCGCTGGCTTCACGGTCAAGGGCTCGCGCCACTTCGAGCAGCTCGCCGCCGCAGACACGATCGTCTTTGACAAGACCGGCACGCTAACGGCCGCAACGCCGCAGCTCGCGGACGTGCTGGCCTTTGCCGGCTGGACCCAGGAGGAGGTGCTGCGCTTCTCGGCCTGCCTCGAGGAGCACTTTCCCCACCCGGTGGCCCGCGCCGTCGTGCACGCCGCCGAGGCGCGCGGCCTCGAACACCGCGAGCGCCATGCCGAGGTCGAGTACGTCGTGGCCCATGGCATCGCGAGCTCGCTCGACGGAAAGCGCGTGGTCATTGGCTCCAAACACTTCGTGATGGAGGACGAGCACGTCGACGTCCCGGCTAGCGTTGCCGAGAAGATCGACGAGGCAGCCTGTGGCCTCTCCACGCTCTACCTCGCCGTAAATGGCGAGCTCGTGGGTGCGCTGCTTATCTCCGACCCCATCAAGCCGGGCGTGGCCGAAGCCATCGGCACCCTGCGCAAGCTGGGCTTTGAGCATATCGTGATGCTCACGGGAGACAACGAGGCCGCCGCGGCCCGCATCGCGGCAGACGCCGGCATCACCGAGTTCGCCGCGAACCTGCTGCCCGAGGACAAGCACAACTACGTGGCGCATCTGCGCGAGCAGGGTCGGCGCGTCGTGATGGTTGGTGACGGCGTTAACGACTCGCCGTCGCTGTCCGCCGCAGACGTGGGCGTGGCCATGGGCAACGGCACCGCGATCGCCCGCGAGGTGGCAGACGTCACGCTCAACCGCGGCGACCTGTGCTCGCTCGTGGCGCTGCGCCGCCTGTCGATGGAGCTCATGGAGCGTATGGACGTAACGTTTCGCGAGGTCATCGGGTTCAACTCCACGCTGCTGGCCCTGGGGATTGCGGGCGCCATCGCCCCGCAGACCTCGAGCCTGCTGCACAACACCAGCACGGTGTTCTTCTCGATGAGAGACTCGCGCGCCTACGCGATGTAGCGCACCGCGAGCCTCGCGTCTCCTGTGCCGCGTCTCACCGCACCGCTCGAGTGCGCACAAGTAACCCACATTCTGGCCCGCGAGCGCACCCGCCCGCGGGCCAGAATCGTCTGGCGCCCCAACATGCCCTGCAATCCGTGGTCAAGTGCCCCACGCTGCCGCTATTCCTCTTACAAATCCTGCGAAATGTTTCAACTTCTCATGCGTGCGGCGCTCGTTTTGAGTAATATACAGGCGTAGGTTAGTTACGTTCGTAACCAAGCGAGAAACCAAAGCGAGAAAGGTGCACAACATGGTCAACGCCCTGGTTGTCTGCCGTGCCGGTGTCGGCTCGAGCATGCTGCTCCAGACCAAGATCGAGCAGATCTGCGCCAAGCGCGGCTACCGCATCGACGTCACGCACGGCAAGCTCGATGACCTCGTGGACTTTGGCGGCGACGTCATCGTCACCATGAGCGACTTCGCCCCCGAGATCGAGGGCAAGTTCCCCAACGTCATCAGCATCTTCGACATCACCAACGACGATGAGATTGCCTCCAAGCTCGACGAGTTCGTCTCCGCCAACAGCCACGGCGCCTCCGCCACCGATGACAAGAAGGCCGTTGACTTCTTCCTCGGCATCATGAAGGAGCAGGTCAACGCCTTCATCGACGGGATCGACTACGACTCCATCACCGCCGCCAAGCGCCTGATCCAGGAGTCCGAGGCCAACGGTGGCCGCCTGCACGTCACGGGCATCGGCAAGCCGGGCCACGTCTCGGGCTACGCCGCGTCGCTGTTCTCCTCGACCGGCACCCCCACCTACGAGCTCCACGGCACCGAGTGCGTCCACGGCTCCGCCGGCCAGGTCAAGCCCGGCGATGTTGTGATCGCCATCTCCAACTCGGGCAACACCTCCGAGCTCAAGGCCACCGTCTCCTGCCTCAAGGGCAACGGCGTCAAGATCATCTCCCTCACGGGCAACCCCGACAGCTGGCTGGCCGAGCAGGGCGACGTCACCCTCATCGCCGGCGTCAAGGAGGAGGGCGACCCCATGAACAAGCCGCCCCGTGCCTCCATCATCGTCGAAATTCTCATGCTCCAGAGCCTCTCGATCCTGCTGCAGGAGGACTTTGGCCTGAACCCGCAGCAGTACGTCAAGTGGCACCCGGGCGGATCTCTGGGTGCCTCCATCCGCGAGGGCAAGTAGCCTCGCAAGCTGCACCTATGTGCACGCACGAGCGGTTCGCAGCCACGCTGCGGGCCGCTTTTTTCTCCTTGCATTGGGACAATACCTGCCTGAGCAACTGTCCCACTTTGGGACAGTACTTGCCTGAGCAACTGTCCCACCTGGCGCCGCATCGTCCGTCCGCCGAAGGCTCTCCCCATGCCGGGGCTCCGCCGCGCGCGCACGGGTAGACTTGAGGAGATTGGAGCGCCGGCACCCGCGGGCGCGCAAGGGAAGGGGCACATCTCCATGGACGACAAGATTCTCGCCGCAGCCCAGCTGTGGAAGGACAACCTCACCGAGGCCGACCTGGCCGCCGAGCTCGATGAGCTCATGGCCGCAGAAGACCCAGAGAAGCTCTCGGACGCCTTCTATCGCAGCCTCTCGTTTGGTACGGCCGGCCTGCGCGGCACGCTGGGCGTGGGTACCAACCGCATGAACGTCTACACCGTCTCGCAGGCCACGCAGGGCCTCGCCACCTACCTCAACGCCCACTACGAGCACCCCACGGTGGCCATTGCCCGCGACTCGCGCAACAAGGGCGAGGACTTCGTCAAGGCCGCGGCCGGCGTGCTTGCCGCCAACGGCATCAAGTCCTACGTCTACCCGCGCATCGAGCCGGTTCCCACGCTGTCGTTTGCCACGCGCTACCTCAAGTGCTCGGCCGGCATCGCTGTGACGGCCAGCCACAACCCGGCGCCCTACAACGGCTACAAGGTCTATGGCGACGACGGCTGCCAGATCGCCAACGAGGCCGCGGACGAGATCCAGAACACCATCAACGAGACGGACATCTTCACGGGCGTCAAGCACATGGACTTTGACGAGGCACTCGAGAAGGGCCTTGTGGAGTGGACGAGCGACGAGGTGCTCGACCGCTTCATCGACGCCGTGGCCTCGCAGTCCATCGGTGCCAAGCCCAACCCCGACTTCTCGGTGGTCTACACACCGCTCAACGGCACGGGCATCGAGTGCATGAACAAGATTCTGGCCCGTGTGGGCATCACCAACGTCACGGTCGTGCCCGAGCAGGCCGAGCCCGACGGCAACTTCCCCACGTGCCCCTATCCCAACCCCGAGTTCCGCGAGGCGCTCGAGAAGGGTCTGGAGCTGTGCGACAAGGTCCACCCCGACCTCATGCTCGCGACCGACCCCGACGCTGACCGCATGGGCGTGGCCGTGCCGCACGACGGCGACTACAAGCTGCTCACGGGCAACGAGATGGGCATCCTGCTCATCGACTGGCTGGTCCGCATGAAGGCCGAGGCCGGCGAGGACGTCTCGCGCAAGGTCGTCGTGACCACCATCGTGTCGAGTGCCATGCCCGACGCCCTGGCCAACCACTACGGCTTCGAGACCCGCCGCGTGCTCACGGGCTTCAAGAACATTGGCGGCCAGATGGACCAGCTCGTCGAGGTAGGCGAGGGCGACCGCTTCCTGCTGGGCTTCGAGGAGAGCTACGGCTACCTCGTGGGTCTGCATGCGCGCGACAAGGACGCCATCGTGGCGAGCATGCTCACCTGCGAGATGGCCGCCTGGTATGCCGAGCGCGGCATGGACCTGTACGAGGCCATGGAGGCCCTGTACCAGGAGTACGGCTACTACCTCAACGGCGTCGTCAACGTGAGCTTCCCGGGCGCGGCCGGCGCCGACAAGATGGCCGGCATCATGAGTGGCCTGCGCGAGAATCCGCCCGCGCAGATCGCCGGCATGCCGGTGCAGGGCTTCGTCGACTACAAGGCAGACGTCAAGATGACGGTTGCCGGCGGCGACGGCTCGTGCCCCGAGCAGCTGCTGCCCAAGAGCAACGTGCTCGAGTTCCAGCTGGGCGAGGGCGTCAAGGTTATTGTGCGCCCGTCTGGCACCGAGCCCAAGATCAAGGCCTACCTGTTCAGCAAGGGCGCCACGCGCGAGGAGTCCCAGGCGCTCAACGACAAGCTCGCCGAGGCTGCCAAGACCAGCCTGCTGGCGTAAGCTGCAGGCGTCGTCGCTGGGCAAACGGTCTATCTGGCCGCAGTCTAGGCACGTTATAGCGATGCCCGAGGGGCCGCCGCGTGCGGCCCCTCTTTTTGTGAGGGAGTCGCGGCGGCGCCCGGCGCGCCCAAAAGCGCGCAACCGCGCCACCCGCGGCTCGTGCGCCGGGCCCAAAATCTTACCTATACGTATGATTATGCCGAGAAGAGCCACAATCTTCCCCAGAGGGAAGATTCCGAGTGCGAGTTCGATTTCCAAGCGGAGAAGACCGAATGCCAGAAACAAGCGAATCCAAGGCAGTTCTCGACCACGTCCTCCTTGCCTGCTGCTTCCTGTTCCTTGCGGTGACGAGCGTGGCAACGCCGCTCGTCACCTGCGTTATGCCGGGTTACAACGAGGCCATGTACGTGAGCTACGCCCAGGCGCCGCTGGCAATCGTGGGCGTCGTCGCTATGTTCTATGGCATCGCAGCTTGGTGTTTCTTCTAACACGGTTCGCTCGTGGCTTTCCATCCTTGAGCAGTCCTACGTTGTATATCTGCTGCAGCCTTACTATTCGAATGCCAAAAAGAGATTGATCAAGATCCCTAAGGTCTACTTCTACGATACGGGATTGCTCTGCAGCATTTTGTTTTTTGAGAGCGTCGCCGAACTAACCCAGGACCAGTACCTGGGCCCCGTCTTTGAGAATGCGGTCGTTTCTGAACAACTGAAAGCTCACGTCAATAATGGGAGGAAGCCAGAGCTCTATTTCTATTGAGACTCTAACGGGGTCGAAGTTGACCTTGTAGAAATAAAGACTTCCATGGCATATCGGAGCTCGTTCCTTCGTCATCTCAACTCTGTTGGAGAAAAACTCGGCATCGACTGCGACCGTCGATTTGTGGTCATGAGGTCAGAGTCGGCTATGAGCGTGGCGGGGGCGTCGATTCTCCCGGTTAGCGAGTGGGTGCTTTCGGAGTGAAGCTGAGCACTGCAGCAGGTGATGTAGCTGGCGAAAGCTTGTGATGCGAGTGGGGCGTGTGCTCCCGCCGCGGATAAGCAAGGCCTATGCCGGGTGCATTAGGAGCTCTGCGCCGTAGAGCGCGGTCAAGAAGAGACTCCGCAAGCAGTGCGAAATGAGGTGTCGCCTGAGCCTCCCTCCCAATTGTGTAGGAACCGTGGACGCCTTGCCACGCCCCCGCATGCGG
>NZ_CEVYAT010000014.1:0-21163 GCF_982402205.1 Parolsenella sp.
GAATGGAGACGCTGGCAGCGGCGTCGTATTTCCCGGACATCACGCTGACCTTTGGGCTGACTGCCAGCGACTTTGTGTGGCAGGGATTCGAGCAGGGCAAGAGGGACGGCTGCAGGGAGTGGCCCGTGCCTGGCGCCTCAACCCTTTCCCATCGCGGAAAGCCGCTTCCGTACATGCCGTTTGTCTACGAGCATCCCACGTATTGGAAGAAAGTCGAGGAGGAGACCAAGGGCTCCGAAGACTTTCAGCGTTCTACCTGGCTGTTCATCGATTCCGAGAAGAATCGCGAGCACCCGGAGGACGAGATGATTAAGGTCGAGAACATCCGAGGCAAGCTCGTTCTCGTCGGGGCGGATGACGACAGCTTCTGGGAGGCGGGCAAGTACGTCCGACGCATGGGCCAGCGCCTGAAGAGCCGCAAGCACGCCTGCGACTATGAGGCGGTTGCCTACACGTATGGCACCCACTTCGTGCTGCCCGAGTCCATGCTGAGGCTCGCGCTGCCGGTGGAACTAAAGCTCGTCATGCGATTTCTTTTCCACTCCGCCAAGGAGCATCCCAACGAGTGCGAGGCCACGAGGATAGACATCGACAAGCGGCTTTCCGCTGCGTTGCGCGAGTGGGTTGCGGTTTAGGCGGGGGGCGTTTCGAAGGCAGAGGGGCGCCCGTCCATCGCGCACCCATCTTTACGTGCTAGATGGCCTCCGGGCACGCAAAGATGGGTGCTCGATGCATGCGGACACGTAAAAGCGGGTACTCGCCACTGGCGGTACGCAATAGCGAGTAAGCAACGGCAGCGACGTCGACGGTGCGCGCCATCCATTCGTCCATTTGACGCGCCTTTGCCATTCATTTGTCCGAATTACGCATCCGGAGTCCTCCAAACGCGTAGCTCGGACGAGCCGATGCGCGGGGCACGTAATTTGGATGAGCGAACGAGAAGCGCGCCCAAACATCCCCACGCACGAAAAAGGACGAGAGGCTCGCGGTCCCTCGCCCCACTAATGCCGCGCTCAGTTGACCCTATTCATCGCCAGCAGAGCCATCGTCAGCAGAAATTACCTCGAACTCATCAGGCGGATGGAGGTGGTCCTCCCCGCTATCGTCGGCGAGGCGATACCAGCCCTTCTCGACCGAGACGACCTCGCAAACCTTGCCGTGCGTCAGTTCGAGAAACGAGCCCTCGCCATGATAACGAACCTTCAATGCGAGCTGTCTCTCAACCTTGAACTTCACCTTTGGTTGACCCGCAGCCCCAAACCAATGGACCCCGGCGTCGATCGGCTCATCACCAGCCGCAAGTGTTCTGGCGTCATTTACGTGTTTCTAGTTGTACAGATGACCTTCAGCTTGATTGCCTGGGCCATACCCCATTCCTCTCGTCATAGGCAAGCGCCGACGCTCCAAGCCCAACCGTTCAACTGTTATCTTTTCCTGACACTATCAGATGGCCACTTCCCTCTGTAGAATAATTAAGGAACTTCCATCCCGCCGCAAGTACTAATTCTCGCGGGATGAGAAATGGAGCATATGCCCAGCTTAAGTTTGGGATGGGGGTCGTTTAAGTTGACTTGCAAATCACCCATTTCTTTCAGAGAGTTTCTGCAATCCTGCTCTGACGAATTTGGTGACGTCAGCTTCAGTTTCGAGAATGTTGGCACCGTCAGACCTACAACCATTACCCGAGCAAATCTTGAATTACTCAGGCGTTCTAGAGAGGCCGGCTACGCCGGGATTTTCATCAGCTGTCCCGATTTCGAAAGGGAGAGCATAGCCATTGCCTGTCTCGCCGCCCTCCTCCACCTCGAGCATGATCCGGGAAATCCGGGGCTTCATGAGCCCCAAGCTGGAGAACGAGTTGCGATCGGCTCTTGCGTAGCGAACGTTACCAGAGCAGATAACAACGAGGTCATGTTTCAAGTCGCCGATGGCAACACGGGGTTCTTCAAGAGCTCATTCAATCCGTTGGCGCATACGGCTCGGCCCGATTGTGATTTAAGCAAAACTAGGAGCACCGCTAAAAGGAAGCGCTTATCAATTAAAGACGCAGCCTCCCAATACGAGAATATTCCCGCCCCATCGCGGCACATTCTTGACCTTTGCGGCAAAAGCGTGAAGTCGGTTGGATATTGCTCGTCGCCCTCGCAGTATATTAATGAGCCCCCGACTCATATCCCGAATGGCTCCATTAACGTACGCGGAGAAACAAGCAGGTTATCGAGCCTACTCCCCATTACGCATTTTCAAGCAGACGGGAAGGCATGCGACGACTTTGAATGGCCCTTTGCCGTCCGTCCATCGATATACACCTGTCCCCGAGTTGATGGCATTGGTACCTCTCGCCCCATCGCTGACGCCGTTCAAGAGGGAGCAAACGTCGATTTTGTTAGCTTTAATCTCTCTTGCCCCGACTCCCTAGACACGTCTCTGTACACCGATTTCCTCGACCTAAAGGACGCTGGGGTAGGAGTCATTGGTTTCTGCGATCAGTGGACCCTAAGTCGAGTGGCGGGCAAGCTCGAGAGAGACAACTTCCTTTGCTTTGACTGGAACAGCTGCGCTCTTGTAGAACAATCAAACACGCTTGTTCTATCTCCGATTCAAAGCACCGTGATGGCAAAGCCCCAGCAAATTCTCATCCCCGTTCCAGACGATGACTGCAACCTCTGGCGCGCGGCGCAGATTCTATATGGACACTTTGCAGAAACGGAGTTCAACACCGACGAGGCTGCCGGAGCTATTGCAAGGCTATTCTCCGCCCTTGGCGCCGCCCTTAGAATGACGGAGGCACCTGACGCCAACTATGCGCAAGGGCAGCAGAGCGATATCCGCAATTCTTTGAAGAGCATACGAGAGTCCAGAAGCCTGACTCCAGAAGACTACGCCGAACTTGTTGAAGCCTGCGGTATCTTGAACGCTATTTTTCAGCCGGGTCATCGTCTCCCCAAAGAGGAAAAGATATACGAGCGAATCTCAAGTAGCGTTGAGGCAGGTAGGCATGTCGTCCTTGTAGTCGATAAGAACAGGACCGAGCCCGTTCAGGAGTACTGGCTAGGAGAAATCGCACACATCGCTTCCGCGACCAATCTATTCCGCGTCGTCAGTACGCGCGAGTACATGATAACGGGGCGGCCCAGCAAGAACGAAGTCGCCATCTTCAGTGGATGGTACGACCGCGGCACGATGGACAGAGCACTCCACTCCGGGATCGCAGCCACCACCTTCCTCGTTCTTTACGGGCACGACAATAACGCTGGCCTTGAGATCGATTGGTGGAATAAGGCCCAAGCCCAGTGGAAGCGTTCCTCGTCGTTGTGTGCAGGCGCAGCCAATAGAGCGTTACGCGCGCTCGGAATCGAAGAGGTCCAAGGTACAACGGCACGCTCTCCGAAACTCAGCAGGGTTCATGTTGACGATATCGACCCGGGCGAAAAGGATATGTCTCCCGCGCACATAGTAACCGCCATTGAACGGCAAAGGCTCCAAAGAGACCTCGCAAAGGATGGAGAAAAGTCGGTTAGGGCCACACCCGTTATGTTCAATGACGGCTCACACATTTGGCTAAAAACAACTGGGAAGAAGTCGGCGGGAGGGCGAATCGTCGTTATCACCGATTGTCTTTATGGAGGGGACAGCGAACCAACCCAGAAGACCGCCGCTTCGCTCCTCCCCGGCGACATTGTTCTCCGCACCCATTCGGACAGGGACTACATAAAAAAAGGCTTCCGAGAAGACGACGAGCGGGTACGACAGTCTCTACGCTCAATCGCAAAAGTGGAGAGATCCCATCCAATCCGCTCGCAGTAGTGGACTTACTGATGCCGAAATTACAGACAGAATTTATCGAGCTACGAAGGGGAGCAGGACGGAGCAAGCCGTAAGAGCCTGGGTTAAAGGTTACAGGATAGCCCCACAGACGGCCGAGGATATCAGAGCCGTCTACACCGGTTTGCGCCATCCCGTTACCGAGGAAGAGTTCCGCGATGTTATAAGCGCCGTAAGAGCAATCAGGAACAAGCACCGCGCCGTTGGCAGAATGGCTAAAAAAGATATGGTCATCCAATTTCTAAATGATGTTCGATATTACGGAATTGACGACGCAGTAAGTGGCTTCGACGAGCGTCATGAAGCCGGAGACGTCGAACTACTCAGAGTCTCTTCCATAGGAAACGAAATGAGCGTCGCACCCAGTCACGCCCACGCCCCCATCATGTAAGGAGTACCTGTGGAGCAGAATACCGATGACCTGTTAAGGGACCGTCTCTATCAATCAATTTACGAGGAATTCGTTGGCCCCAGAGACCCCGCCTCGGAAGAACTTATCGACTTCTCGCCTTCACAGCGCTACAACGCCGGCGTGTTGCATCCGAAGGGGGCCTCCATCTCCCTCGAGGCCGAGCATGATGACCGCGGGCTCCCGAAGGTCGATCCCGGCCATCCGACCGACGAAGAGCCCATCGAGCACATGCCGGCCGTTGCCATCCGCGATACAACGGC
Source organism: Parolsenella sp. (assembly GCF_982402205.1). Taxonomy (NCBI): domain Bacteria; kingdom Bacillati; phylum Actinomycetota; class Coriobacteriia; order Coriobacteriales; family Atopobiaceae; genus Parolsenella; species Parolsenella sp. The sequence goes on from NZ_CEVYAT010000014.1 coordinate 4,498, forward strand.
ACTAAACGTAGCCGACGTCGATGAATTCGAGGAGCCCATTTCTCTCTCAAACGCAAGAGCGCAATCGGCCCTGAGCATGACCGTTGGCATCCGCAGCGGCGAGAGCGTCGCCTTCGAAATTGATACCGCCACCTACCAGCACGAAGTTGTTGATGGTACGGACAAATATCGCCGCCATCCTCTTCACTTCGACATTTCAGAAGACGAGGTAGTCATTCCGCGAGGAAGCCACAGCGAATCGGGTGGCTATCGAACGGAGTATGGGCTTGATGGAGGCAAACTAAAGCTGCGGCTAGTCCACAGAAGGGCCATCGAAGGCGGAGATGTAATTACCGTCGCGCTCTGCAACTCCCATCATACCGGCGTCAGCGATGACTATTCAAATTGCTATTACCAGACATCATTTAAAATCATCGTTTCCCACGGCCTCATACCGCCCACTTGGTCGCGGTCTTCTACCACTTCTGAGGAAGAGGCAAATAAGCGCCTGATTTACCACAATCTGAAAAACTACGCAATTGGGCACGGATGTGCCACGTCTTGGGAGCAGGGCAACACGGTTCACTGGGCCAAGACTGAGACCATGCCTCTTGCAGAGACTCAGTCAATGAAGCCCCTTCATCCTCTCATGAAGGGCGTCAGCCTTTCTCTTGAACAATTTGGCGATATGACCAGATGGCCCGAAACGCTTAGCAGCATGAGGGCCATGTGCGCCAAATACGAGAAGTGGATCAGCGAAATCGAGAGCCGCCTCTCCTCGCTCGATAAGGAGCTGGTTCCGGCGGCAAAGAAAAATATAGCTTCCTGTCGTACCTGCCTCTTGCGAATGACCGATGGAATAGTGCTCCTCGAGCAAGACTCCTTAGCACGCAAGGCTTTTGTCATGGCAAATAAGGCCATGTATGAGCAGTACCTGCACTACAGCTATATAAGCGGGGAGAGGCCATCCCTAAGTTCTCCCCCATCATACGTACGCTCATGGAGGCCTTTCCAGCTCGGATTTATCCTGATGAATCTAAGGGCGATAGTTGACGAAGCATCGCCAAGCAGAGATATCGTTGATCTCATTTGGTTCCCAACGGGAGGCGGAAAGACGGAAGCCTACCTAGGGCTTACCTCATTCGTTCTTATCTGGGAAAGGCTCGCTCACGTCACGAGCGAGGGCGTAAGCGTGTTCATGCGCTATACGCTTCGCCTGCTGACGTCTCAGCAATTTGACAGAGCTTCTTCGCTCATTTGCGCTTTAGAGTCCATGAGGCGCAAGGATCCCAAGCTCTTGGGCAGCAGGCCTTTTCGAATCGGGCTCTGGGTCGGCGGCGAAGCTAGTCCGAACACACGTAAAGAAGCCGAGACAAAGCGAGCGAAATGGGCCGATCGCAAGGATGGCACGAACCCCTTCCCGGTTCGAAGGTGCCCTTGGTGTGGCGCCAGCCTAGAAGAGGACCCGCGAAAGACTTATAGGCGCAATGGCACGGCAGGCACCTATCCAAAGATTTCCTTCGTATGTCCCAACAACAGCTGCGAATACTCTGCAGGCGAGGGGCTTCCCCTGGACGTAGTAGATGAGGAGATTTATCAAGCTCCCCCATCGCTGCTCGTCGGGACGATAGATAAATTCGCCATGATTCCCTATCGAGAAGAGTCCTACAGACTCTTTGGAATCCGGGAGGGAGAGCGCCTCGGCGCCCCGAAACTCATCATCCAAGACGAGCTGCACCTCATTTCGGGACCCCTCGGTTCGATGGCCGGGCACTACGAAACCCTCATTGCGAATCTCTGCGAGCGCAATGAGGGCGGCAAACCCATTCGGCCCAAGATAATTGCGTCGACCGCCACGGTAAGTCATGCAAAGGAGCAGTGCAATCAGCTCTATGCGTGTGGAGAGGGAAACGTATTCCAGTTTCCCCCGTCCGGACTTGATTACAGCGACTCGTTCTTTTCAGTCGAAGACAAAGAGGCTCGCGGCAGACGCTATGTTGGCATCTTCGTTCCAACTCTTAACGAGGCTTCGACGAATATTCGCCTCTATGCAGACCTCTTGTGGCAGCCAGTCACATGGAAGGATGTCTCCGACGAGTGGATCGACCGCTATTGGACCGTCCTTGGTTACTTCAACACAACCAGAGAGCTTGGCCAGGCCGTCACTTGGATGGGCGGCGACATTCCCGAACGCCTTTGGGAGCATCGGCGCAAAGCAGAAAAGAACGGCGAAGATACTAAGCGCTACATTAACGTGTGTAGCGAGCTCACCGGCCGCAAGGACGCCGATGAAGTAAGAAACGGACTATCTGCCCTCTCCATTTCTCATCCCAACCGCAATGCAGTCGACCTTTGCTTCGCCACCAACATGATTTCTGTCGGTCTCGACGTGGGACGCCTTGGCCTTATGGTTGTCGAAGGCCAGCCGAAGACGACTGCGGAGTACATCCAAGCCACCAGCCGCGTAGGGCGAGGAGACGCAAAGGGCCTCGTGTTCGTTGTCTATAACACGACTAAACCGCGCGACCGCTCGCACTACGAAAACTTCGCAATGTATCACCGGAGCTTTTACGAAAACGTCGAGCCCTCAAGCGTCACTGCCTTTTGTAGGCAAGTGCGCTATAGAGCCCTATTTGGAACTCTGATTGGTATCTATCGTGCGATTGCAACAGCGCCCGACGCATACAGAAAGCCAGATAAATCCGCCTTCGAGATTGCCTCGAAGGCCATCTTGAGCAGGGTCAATGCAGTTGAGCCTGATGAGCTAGGCCACACCGAGGCCGACCTCAGAGCAATCTACGAACAGTGGAACACACATGATTACGATCGTTGGGAAGAGCTCAAGCCCAAAGCTTTTGACGCACCGACACCACTCATGCACCCGCTAGGAGCCAATTGTTCTAATGACTGGAGCACCAATCCATTCGAAGCCCCAACATCCATGCGCAGCGTCGACTCGGAATGCTCGGTAAGAATCGTGGGATCCTATGGGTCCTATGGAGAGCCAGAGGACAGGTAAACCCAACATGCCAAGAAAAAGCTTCCGTACCCTACAAAAGAAACCCGGGGCAAAGAGCTATCCCCTTCGAATGGGACAGCTAATGGGTCCTTACAGCATCGGGTCCATACTTCCATGCGATGCCAATACGACTCTGATGGTTGCTGGACTCGATGCTTTTGACACAAGCAAGATGACTCAGATACACGACAGTCGTCTTGAACGCTACATCGGCGTCGACAAACTCTACGCTCCACCCGTAGACGATGGACCAGGTAGTAGTTTTATTCCGGCCGTTAGATTTCCGAACTGGTTATACTGTCCCCGCTGCGGAAGAATGCGTTACGTCAAGTCGAATGATGCGAGCACTTCCATCTACTGTCAGAATCCGGCATGCAAAGAGAAGACAAAGCACAGCACGAAGCTCGTCCCAGAGCGTTTTGTTGTCGTATGCCCCAAAGGCCATATCGATAGCTTTCCCGTCATGAAATGGGTCCATGGAGACGCAGAGCCTGACGCCAACAGTGGAGAGCACATTGTCACCCGTCGCACCCAAGGCGGGAGCACGACAATGGGGGACATCGTCTATTCGTGTTCATGCGGCAAATGGCGAACCCTCGCCGGCGCCACTCGTCATGGCGGGCTGAACACGATTGGCTATCGCTGCACTGGACGCGAGCCTTGGCTAGACAGGCGTTCATCCACCCCGTGCGACATACCCAACGAAGAGCTCAGGGTAGTAATCATGGGCGCCACAAATGTCAGCTATGCCGATACCGTTAGTTCGGTGCTTATCCCCGATGCCATCGATGAAAAGACGAAGGGGACCATTAACGAACATTACGAGAGACTGTTCGCAATGGATGAAAAAGGTCTCCTAGAGGCGGCCATTGATATGCTGGCAGCCAGCGGCCTTGACAGAGAGTCGCTCATGCGAGCATACCTCATGAGAAAGGACCAAGCAGAAAGCGCCGAGATCTCGGAGGACGAATACTTGCACGAAGAGTATCTAACGCTGAGGCTGGCATATGAGACCTCCGAGGGGCAGTTTGAAGCCACATCCATAGAGCCGCTCTGCTACAACTCGCAACTCATTCATTCGTACGTTTCCAAACTGACTCTCGTAGACTCCCTTACCGTAACGCGGGCTTTGGTTGGAATATCACGACTAAACCCCGAGGTAAACGAAGGCAAATCCATGGAAGAAAGGAGGTCATCCCTCTCTCGGAACCACAAGCTAGGCTGGACCTTGGCAAGTCAGACGATTGGCGAAGGCATCTTTATCGAGCTTGATGGCGAGGAGCTAACCGAATGGGCATGTCGTCCTGAAGTAATCGAACGTTTCGAGACCATGCAGACTAACTTCGATAACGCAAGGCAAAGGCGCAACAGTGATACCCGAAAGCTCAATCCAAAATATGTCGCCCTGCACACCCTCTCTCATCTGCTCATGCTCTCGATAAGTAAGGTATGCGGCTACAGTGCAGCCTCCCTTCGCGAGCGAATTTATTGCGAAAAATACCTCGACGACGACCATGAGCTATTCCAAGACATGCACGGCTTCCTCATATATACGGCCTCGGAAAGCGGAGACGGCTCTCTCGGAGGTCTAGTACGCGCCGGAAAGCCGGGAAGACTCGAAGACGTTCTTAGCAATGCGCTGACAGAAGCCCTGTGGTGCTCCAACGACCCGGTCTGCATCGAGTCAGTCGGGCAAGGACTTGATTCATGCAACCTTGCTGCATGCTTCAATTGCTGCCTGGTCCCAGAAACCGCACGCGAGACCGGTAACAAGTTCCTCGACCGCGGTCTGGTTGTTGGCACGCTAGATGAACCGGTAGCCGGATTCTTCGGCGCAGAGCTGAGACTTGGTTAAATCCTCCGGGCAAGATGAAGGCATCAGGGCGCTAGAGCCTCGCGAGCTCCTTGAAGAACCCGTGAGGCTCTTCGCCCAACGCCTTTGCGACGACCCCGGCAATTTGCTGGGCAAGCAAGGGCGGCACTGCATTTCCCACTTGCGTAAACTGGGACGTCCTGTTCCCCTCAAACAAATAGTCATCCGGAAACGTCTGCAAACGGGCAGCCTCGCGAACCGTGAGACTTCGGCATTGCGTAGGGTCAGGATGAATGTAGTAGTGCCCGTCTTTTGCAATGTGCGACGTTATCGTAGTCGAAGGCTTGTCATATATCTGGACGCGGAAGCGATCGTCAAACTTGTACGCCCCGCCTTTCTTCACCTCAGAAACGTTATCGATAACATTTCGGTGATTTGGCAAAAGGGCGTCGGGAAACTTCTCCAAACGTGCGGGAACTCCGTAGGTCTCGGCATAAGCGGCGCAGAACAGGTACCTTTCCAAATCCTTTGCAAGGTGCGCGCGCGATTCGTGGTTAGTTAGGAGCTTGCTCCCAGCGAGCCTTCCCCTGTACCACTTCTCATAAGGTCCAGCCGCACCAGACACTTCTGTCTTTGCCGTAATTCTCGGAGGATGATTTGAAAGCACCTCACAGATGACAGGCGCAATCGCCGCACAAGACTCATCTGCAAGGATTCGCTTAGCAGCCCCATTGATATAGGACGCCCAATCCATAGTCTCCCAACCGGGATTGCGCCTAGAAAAGGAGCTTCTGATTTTAGGGATTCCCGCAAGGGCCAAGCGCACAGAAATCTCTTGCGCAGGCTCTAACAGGCCCATCTTCAACTCGGAGCTGCTCTTTACTCCAAGCAGAATCACCCTATGGCGCATCTGAGGGATGCCGTATTTTTCAGCTTCGACAACGTAATCAGCTGGCGTCTGAGGATTCTCCACAACGAGAGAGCGAACTTCATAACCCGCAGCTCGCATATCCTCCAAAATGTGACGGAACACGCCCTGTCCGTTATGCCTAGCCGATAGCAGCCCCTTAACATTCTCCATAACGAACACGTCGGGCCTGAGCCTTTGAATAAAGGAAAGGTAACATTTATACAGGGTGTGCTTCACGTCCTTATCAAACATCTCGTCATGAGCACGACGCGACCGACCCACCAAAGAATATGCCTGGCAGGGCGGTCCTCCGATGAGTACGAACGGAGCGTTTCCATCATTCTGGGCTCGCCATGCGCTCAGCCGCTGCGATGCCTGCTCGGCAAGGGTGCCGTCTCCCTCGACAAGAGTTGCGCACACGGCTTCGTTGCAAGCAGCCATCCACAAATCGGGCCTGTAGTTGATTAGTTTTTCCCAAGAGACAGCATCATGTTTGTTCATATATCGCAGGTATACCTGTGGGACAGAGCCGTCTTCGTTGAGGATCTTCCTCACATAGGAGCGGAGCCTGAGTGTTTTGTGGGCCTGCGCTTCTTTCTCGATAGACATAATCGATTGAAAGATGGGCTTGCCGTCGCTATCGCGAAGAGACGAAAAACCCTCTCCAAGTCCTCCAGGACCTGCAAATAAATCAATGATAGGAATCAATCGTCGCCCCTTCCGCTATTTACGCGGTTTCCAGGCTAGCAAGTTGCATTCCTCGCGTCCAGAGTTTCTCGGCAATTCTCGAAGGGAACGGACTTTCGGGCCACTCCATCGCAAGCGGGTGCTCGTTGTTTGCGGACACGAAAAAGCGGGTGCTAGATGCGGGACAGCACGTAATAGCGGACGGGCGTCTCAATTCGCAGCCAGCAGTCCCTACATTAATCGGCACTTTTATGCAAACCGCCGGTCTCCGCATCGGTCGTTTGCAGCAAATGACCGGTCTGTGTAAGGCGAGGCCCTCTAGCAGCGCGCGAACCTTCCACTAATCGGCAGTTTGCTGCAAACGACAGGCTCCCGGCCTTACAGGAATCGGTAGTTTGCTGCAAACGGCAGGCTTCCGGCCTTACAGGAATCGGTAGTTTGCTGCAAACGGCAGGCTTCCGGCCTTACAGGAATCGGTAGTTTGCTGCAAACGGCAAATCGTGGGGCTACAAGAATCGACAGTTTGCTGCAAACGGCATCGGCCACCCCTGCAGAGAGAGCCCGCACACGAAAAGGGCGAGAGGCACACTGCCCCTCGCCCTTGCTGCGCGCCATAATCGCCGCGCTACTCCTTCTCTTCGCCGGAAATGAGGCGCTGGTACATGGCATCGTTTGCCGCCATCTCGGCCTCGTCGTCGAGGGGCACGAGCTCGCTCGAGCCATACCTGCGCTCGAGTGCCTGGCCAATCAGGTAGTCGGCCACGCCGGGGTTCTTGGGCAGCAGCGGCCCGTGGATGTAGGTGCCCACCACGTTATTGTAGAGGCATCCCTCGTACCCACTCTCGCCGTCATTGCCATGGCCATGCACCACGCGGCCCAGCGGCTCCACGCCACTGCCCAGGTGCGTGCGGCCGCCATGGTTCTCGTAGCCCACGATGGGTTGCGGCGAGATGCGGCTCTCGATCGCGATGTTGCCAATGAGGCGAGGCGTACCACGGTCGGTATAGAGATCGACCAGCGACAGGCCCTCGACCTTCTCGTCACCCATGAGGTACGAATGGCCCAGCAGCTGGTAGCCACCGCACACGGCCCCCAGCACGCCGCCATCCTCCACGTAGGCGGTGAGCTCGGCCCGCTCGGCCAGCAGGTGCTCGCACACGATGCGCTGCTCGCGGTCGGACCCTCCGCCAATGAACACGATGTCAACGTCGCCAAAGCTCGGGCGGTCGTCCACGTGCACCTCGCGCACCTCGCACTCGATGCCGCGCCACTCGAGGCGCTTCCGCAGCACCAGGATGTTGCCGCCGTCCCCGTAGAGGTTCAGCAGCTCGGGATAGAGGTGTGCGATGGTCAGCTTCTTCTCGCTCACAGTCTCTCCCCCATCCCCTCGAGCTCGGCCTTTGCCGGCCACAGCGCCGAGTAGTTCGTGAGCACGTACAGCGGCCTGTCCTTGGGCAGGTCTGCCACGGCGTCGAGCGCCTCACGCACGGTGTGGGCCACCGGCACCTCGAGGCCCGCATACTTCATGCGCACGCGCACGTCCTCGGCACGGTGCCCGCCCGCAACAGCCGCGAGGTCACCGGCCTCGACCACGCCGTCACGGCAGGGCGCGCCCACGGCCAGGCGCTCGAAGTCCACGTCCCAGATCCAAGAGATGTCCTTGCCGTCGTTGTAGTTGTCGTTGATGACAAAGAACGCCGCCTTCTTGCGGTCGTCCGCAAGCATGAGCGAGATGTTCTGGTTGAATCCCGTGGGGTTCTTGGCGAGGTTGAGCACCACCTCGCGCCCATCCACACGGAAGTGCTGCAGGCGGCCGTTTTCGGGGTGGTAGCCGTCGAGCGCGCGCTGGAACGTTGCCGCGTCGACCCCCGCGAGATGCGCGCCCACAAAGGCCGCGAGCAGGTTGTAGACCATGTACACGCCGCCAAAGCTGGCGGAGAGGCGCACCGGCTCCTCGAGGCCGTCTCCCGCAACCGTGAAGCTCACGCCCGTGCGGCCCACCTCGACGCCCGTGGCCTGCCAGTTGAGACTGGGACGGCAGAAGTCGCCGTTGGGGCAACGGAAGGCCCCCAGCTGGGCGTAGGCGCGGTAGTCATAGGCCAGCTCGGCGCCGCACACCTGGCAGAAGCGCGCCTCGGGCACGCGGTCTGCCGGCAGGTGCAGGTCCTCGCCAATGCCAAAGGTAAGCACGCGCGTGCCCGCCTTGCGCGCCCGCGCCGCCACGCCCATCACCAGCGGGTCATCGCCGCAGGCAACGAGCGTGGTCTCGGGCGAGGCCGCCAGCGCGCTCACGATGACGTCCTGCACGCGGTCAATCTCTCCGGCGCGGTCGAGCTGATCGCGGAAGAGGTTAAGCAGCAGCAGGTAGCGGGGCCTGAGCTCGGGCAGGATGTTAATGGTGGAGAGCTCGTCGGCCTCCATGACCGCCCAGTCGGCGCTGCCGCCAGGCAGAAGCGCGGCAGCGACGCCTGGCGCCATGTTGGCGCCCACGCGGTTGCACAGCACGCGCGCACCACCTGCCTCGATGGCGCTCGCGAGCACGTTGTTCGTGGTGGTCTTGCCATTGGTGCCGCACACGACGAGCGAGCCATGCGCCAGCTTGGGCGCCAGGTTCGCGATGGCATGGGGGTCAACGGCCAGCGCCACGCGACCGGGCAGCTGGGAGGCCGAGCGGCCCGCCAGGTGCAGTCCGGCGGCCGTGAGACGGCCCAGCCCCCGTGCCAGTAGGCTCCTTGCTCCCACGGGCGCTACTCCTCCTCCTGCTCGGACTCGGCCTCGTCACGGGCGCCCTTCATGCGCTCGTACTCGTCGGCCGTGAGCACGTCCTCGATGCGCAGGTTGACGCCGCCCACCTCGAGGCCCGTCATGCCGGCGACCTGCTTGACCACGACCTTCTTGACGTCCTCGAACACCTGCGGGGCGTAGGCGCCGTACTCGATGAGCACGGAGATGTTGACGCGCACCGAGGAGTCGGGCATGACCTCGACCGAGACGCCCTTCGTGGGGTCGGCCGCGCCAAAGGTCTCCTGCACGCGGTTGATGAAGCCGCCCTTCATACCCAGCACGCCGGGGACGTCGCGCACGGAGATGGCGACGATCTTCTCGATGACGCCGTTGGAGAACGTCAGCGAGTCCTCGGAGTCGAGGTCTTCGTCGGCATCGGAGAACGTGAGGTCGCCGGACTCGCTCTCTGCCAGGACGGTGGAGTCTGCGGGCTGCTCAGCCACCTCGGGCTCGAGCGTGGTCTCTTCGACGTTTGCCTTCGTGCTCATGTTGGCTCCTATCCGGGGCGGTGCCCCTCACGCGACGGTGCCGCCGCTAGTGCTTCTTGATCAGCTTCTCGACGATGTGGACGAGCTTGGGGTCGCCATCGGCAAACTGCCCCAGGGCCACGCCGGCCACCACGAGGATGGCGATGACGAGGGTCTTGAAGATGCCGATGGTAAACAGCAGGATGGCCACGGCAAGGCCGCACAGGCCGCCAAGCACCGCGTTTCTGCTGTGCGGGAACGTCTGGTCGAGCCACTGCGAGGCGCGCACGAACGCGCCGGGCTCGGGAGCGGCGCCGGTCGCGTCGGTGGCGTTATCGGCGGCCGCGGCCGCGCTGGCACCCGTCTCGGCCTGGGACGCGCGCTCGTCCTGCTCGGCCTTGTCGCCCTGGGCGGGCTTTGGCTGGGCCGGCTCGATGCGGGCCTGGATCTTCTCGGACATGCGCTACGCCTCCTTCTCGCCGTGCATAGGAATCGTGATGTCGCCCGCGTCTTGCGCCGCGCGGGCGGAGATGTCGACCTTCGCGTCGACGAGAGGCTCGCGAGCGTCGCCTGCGCCCCGCTCGCCCTCGTCCTCGTACGAGCCGTCCTCGTCTTCGTCTGCCACGGCAACGAGCGAGCTTGCGTGCTGCGGCTCGAGGAATTCGACGTTGACGCTGCCCAGATGCTCGCCCACCATCGCGGAAAGGCCGCAGGTAAGCGCCTCGTGCAGGGCCGGCGCCTCCTCAGTGACGCCGATCGACTCGTACGGCGTGACCTTGAGCCCCACGGTAACGGTGCCGTGCTTGGCCACGACGCTCACGTCCTTGGCCACGCCCAGCCCCAGCTCCTCGACGATGTGCGAGGCCTGCGACGCCACGGCCGAGCGGGCCACCGTGATGGCGCCACCGTCGACGTCCATGACCGAGATGGCCTCCTTGCGGCGGCGCGAGAAGATTGAGCGCAGCAGCTCGAACGCGAGCCAGGCCGCCGTCATACCCAGGCAGACCTCGACCGCCATGACGTAGGCGGGGTATGACTCGAGGACCGTGACCTCAACCTCGAACAGGCCAAACCACCCCGCCAGCGAGAAAACGAACAGGATGAAGCGCCTGAAGCCGCCCATGGGCCTCCCCTTTCCTATAAAAAAGCGCCCCGGCCACACGACCGGGGCGCGTTAAGCATTAGCATACCCCGAACGCCGGACACAAAGCCCCGCGGCGGGAAGCCACACACCTTGGCTGGACTACTCGTCCTCCTCCAGAGCGGCGACGACCTCGTCGGTCATCTCCATGGTGTGGTAGACGTTCTGGACATCCTCGAGCTCCTCGAGGCGGTCGACCAGGCGCTGGACCTTCTTGGCGTCAGCGGCGGAGACCTGCGTCGGGGTGGTGGGGACCATGGTGAGCTCGGAGCCCTTGACCTCGATGCCCTGGGCCTCGAGACCCTTCTGGACCTCCTGCATCTTGTCGTAGGCCGTCCAGACGACCCACTCCTCGCCGGCGTCCTCGTAGTCGTCTCCGCCAGCCTCGGCGACGGCCATCATGAACTCGTCCTCGTCGACGGCGTTCTCCTTGTCGGCGACCTTCTTGTCGTCGGACTTGATGACCTTGTCGACGGCGATGGAACCCTTGCGCTCGAACTGGAAGGCCACGGAGCCCGTGGTGCCCAGCGAGCCGCCGGAGTGGGTGAAGGCCGAGCGGACGTCGGCAGCGGTGCGGTTCTTGTTGTCGGTCAGGCAGTCAACGTAGACGGCGACGCCAGCGGGGCCGTAGCCCTCGTAGGTGACCTCGGAGTAGACGGCAGCGTCGGCGCCGGCACCAAAGGCCTTGTCGATGGCGGCCTTGATGCGGTCCTTGGGCATGGAGGACATGCGGGCCTTGGCCACGGCCGCGGCGAGAGACGCGTTGTTCTCGGGCAGCGGGTCGCCGCCGAGCTTAGCCGCGACGGTGATGTTACGAGAGAGCTTCGAGAACAGGGCAGAGCGCTTGGCGTCCTGCGCGCCCTTACGGTGCTTGGTGGTTGCCCACTTGGAGTGTCCGGACATGCACGTCTCCTTCTTGCCACAGCGCGTCCGTCCCTGTGGCCGACGCGCAAATCCATAGCCGTTCTGCGCGAATATACGCCTTTGGGGCGCATGCGCGCAACTTGCTTATATTAGACCTTTTTTATTCCCCATGTGAAGCGACGCGACAAAGGGGTCAGACCCTTTTGTCACGCGCGGAACCCTGCGGGGCGCGACGCCTTGACGCACGCGAGAGCCCACGGGGACATACATAAGGCGAGAAGGACGCCAACGCAGCGCCCTTCTCGGCATGGTCGTACTTGTTGTTGGGCACACGGCCGGCATGAACGCTTGGGGCATGCGGGGTGCGTAGCCCCGCATGTTCGCCCTTCTCGGCAAGAAACCCTAGGCGGCCCGCTTGAGGTGGCCCACCTGCGGGCGCTGCCAGCGGTGCGCCAGCACGAGCACGACGACGCCCGCGACCACGAGCGGCAGGCTCAGCAGCTGGCCCATCGTGATGGGGCCAAGGAGGTAGCCAAGCTGGGCGTCGGGCACGCGCACGAACTCGATGAGGAAGCGGAACACGCCGTAGAGCACGAGGAACGTTCCCATGAAGGTGCCCTGGGGGCGCGGCGGGCGCCTGCGCGACAGGCAGAGGAGCACGACGAAAATCACGAGGCCCTCGAGAAGCGCCTCGTAGAGCTGGCTGGGGTGGCGCGCCACGTTACCGCCCGTCTCGAACACCACGCCCCAGGGAAGGCTCGTGGGCTTGCCCCACAGCTCGCCGTTCACGAAGTTGGCGCAGCGGCCAAAGAAGAGTCCCAGGGGCGCGCCGATGACGCCCAAGTCACAGAAGGTCGCAGCCGACACGCCAATGACGCGGCAGACGAGCGCGCCGCCCGCGATGGCGCCAACAAAGCCGCCATGGAAGCTCATGCCGCCCTGGTTCAGGGCAAAGACCTCGAGCGGGTGCGCGAAGTAGTAGCCGTCGCCGTAGAAGACAACGTAGAAGAGGCGCGCACCGATGATGACGCCCCAGGCGATGCCCACGATGACGTTCACCACGTCGTCGGCCGTGAGGTCGAGTCCCCAGCGGCGGGCAACGCGATAGACCACGACACCCGCGAGGACAAATCCCGCGAGGTAGGCCAGTGCGTACCAGTGGACCTGCAGCGGTCCCAGGGTAAACGCGATGGGGTTCAGGCTGTGGTAGAGCTCGTTGAGCATGGGCATCCCTTCGACCGCGGCCCCGGCGGCGAGCGTCCCGTTGGGGCGGGCGCGGGGTCGTGGCGCTTCTCGGCATTGGTTGCGCGAGGCAGCGCCTCCTGCGCGCGGCGGCGCTAGTGCGTGAGCGTATGGGCCGCGGCGGCACCGCGCTGGCCCTGGTAGTGGCTGCCGAGGCCGGCCGAGCCGTAGGGGCGCTCGGCAGGGCTCGACATGCGCTCGAACGACATCTGGCCAATACGCATGCCCGGGTGCAGCACGATGGGCAGGGTGGCGACGTTGGACAGCTCGAGGGTGATCTCGCCGTCCCAGCCCGGGTCGACGTAGCCGGCCGTCGAGTGAATCATGAGGCCCAGCCGGCCCAGGGTCGACTTGCCCTCGAGCTTGCCGAGGATGTCGTCGGGCACGGCGATGCGCTCGAGTGTGGTGCCCAGCACGAACTGGCCCGGGTGCAGCACGAACTGGCCGCCCTCGGGCACCTCGACCTCCTCGGTGAGGTCTGGCTGGGAGGTCGTGGGGTCGATGAAGGTGTGGGTGGTGCTGCGGAAGACCCTGAAGCTCGAGCCCAGGCGCACGTCGACCGACGCGGGCTGGACGTCTCTGAGGTCGAGCGGCTCGATGACGATGCGGCCGCTTTCGAGCTCGGCCTTGATGTCGCGATCGGAGAGGACCATCTACATCACCGCCCGCACGGCCGTGACGCCCGGCACGTGCTTCTTGACCACGCGCTCGATGCCCTGCGAGATCGTGACGTCCGACAGCGAGCAGCCGGCACACGCGCCCGTGAGCTCGAGCGACACGACGCCCTTCTCGTCCACGCCAACCAGCTCGCAGTCGCCGCCGTCGGCCTGCAGGCTTGGCCGAACGGCGTCGAGCACGACCTTGAGAAGCTCCTCGTCAACTGCCATGGCTGCTCCCCCTTCCGCGGCTTGCGACCGCGCTAATACATCACCGGACGCACCGCGGTGACGCCCGGGACATGCTCCTTGATGATCGTGTCGATGCCCTCGGAGATGTCCGACGAGGCGAACATGCAGGCCGCACAGGCGCCGGTCATCTCGATGGTCACGACGCCCGTCTCGTCGTCGACGCCGATGAGCTCGATGTCGCCGCCGTCTGCTTGGAAGCTCGGTCGGATGGCGTCGAGCACCTCCTCGAGCAGCGCGTGGTCGATCTTGGCGGCCTTCTGCTCGGTCGGCTGCTGGGCGTTCTCGTTGTCTGCCATTGGTACCCCTCTCCCCGGCATGGCCGGGCGCTTGGTCTTGTTCGTTGCGGGCGGCACGCGGCCGCGTCTGGCTTGCCGCGCGTGCGCGGAGTCGCCCGCCGGCCAAATGCGACCGCGCGCGACAAGGTTGATGCTACCCGATTCCCCAGAAGAGGTGGCCGCTCGATGCGTGGCGCTCGCGGGCGGCGGGCTTGCGCCCGGCCGCGACGGCGGCCAGGGCGTGCACGAGGCGCTCGACCGCGGCGGTGGCCTCGCCCTCGTCAAGCAGGGTCGCGTCGACGGCCAGGCGCGTAACGCCCGCGGCAACGAGGTCTCCCACCTGCGGTGTCAGGTCGAGCGGCACGGCGTCGTAGATGCGCGAGCGGGCGTGCAGGTCGGTGCGCACGGGCAGCAGGCGGCCGTCGCGGTCGCGCAGCGAGAGGCGCCGCGCACGCAGGCCGCAGCGGGCGCAGTCGTGGATGCAGGCGTCTGCCACCTTGAGCACGCAGTGCTCGGCGGTCATGACGCGCGGGCGGCCCGACACGACCAGGCCAACAGGCACGTTTGCGCAGCTCGCGAGGTGCGCGATCTCCTCGAGCGTGAGCTCTGGCGACAGCCACACGCCCGCGGCACCGGCTGCCTCGAGGGCGGCCAGGCACGCCTCGTTGTGCACCGGGATGCAGCCGCGCAGCTCGGGCGCGGCGCCGCGCTCGGCCGCCAGGGCCAGCTCGGAGACGTTGCCCACGGCGAGCGGCGCGCCCGCGACGACGCGCGCGTCCAGGCGGGCGTGGTCGGGCTCGCGGCAGACCTCGTCGAGGATCGCGATGGTGCCCGTAGGCCAGCCCTCGAGCGTGTCGAGGTCGTCTACCTGGGCATACACACGCGTGGCGCCAGCCGCGACGGCAGCGGCCTCAACCTCGGGCGTGGGCGCGAGGACGCAGACCTCGGGAGCGACGTCGGCAGTGGGCGTGGGCGCAGCGTTTCCGGCGGGCACGGGCACAGCGGCGGCGGTCAACGTTGCCGCGGCAACGGTGGCGCTCGCACCCTTGGGCGCGGCCGCGAGGGCGCGGGCGCGAGCGGCGTACGGCTCGAGGATCGCGTGCTCAAGCCGCTCGCAAGCGGCGGCCCTCACCTTGTGGACGGCCGAGAAGCCCATGCCGCAGTTCTCGTCGAGCTCTACCTCGAAGGATACGGGCTCAAAGGGCGTGGAGCCCATGCGGCCCACGTGCTCGGCAAGGTCCTCCGCCGTCACGGGGCGGGTACGCGCGGGCTCGACGACGAACCCCTCCACAGAGGCGTGGGGCAGCGAGCCGTCAGCCAGTGCGGGGCCGTCGACGCAGGCGAGCTCGACGCGAAAGGGCTCGCCCAGGTGCGCGACGACGCGCACGCCCACGCGCCTCTTGCGCGAAACCTCGAGCGCGAGGGCAGCATCGCTGCCGGCATGGGCCGCGGCGCTGCGAATCACGCGAACCGGGCAGCCCTTGGGCATGGGGCGGGCCACACGACACTCGATGACGTCGCCAGGTGCAGCGTCTACCTGCGCCGTTGCGGTCAGGAAGGCATCCGGGTCGTCAACGGGGCGCAGCTCAAGAAGATCTCCCGCGCCAATGGGCTCGCTCACGCGGATGGTCACGGTGCAGCGGGCGCTGTGCTTGTCTTGGCGCGGGTCCTTGTGCAGGTTGCCGCGGCCGTCACGGCGCTGGACCTGGCCGCCCGAGCTCGAGAGCACCTCGCCCGCGAGCTCACCTCGGTTGTTCGAGCGCTCGTAGCTCATCATCTCGTCGTCCGCGCTTCCACGCAGGTAGGCATCGGTGAAGTCGCGGTTGAACGCGCGCTTGAGGCGATGCGCCACCGCAGGGCTAACCGGAGTGGCGCCCAGCTCGGGCACGGCAGCGTCGCCCGCGGCGAGCACCGAGTCGATCTGCTCGCGGTAGGCACCCACGACACTCCAGACGTAGTCGGGAGCCTTCATGCGGCCCTCGACCTTGAGCGACCCGACGCCCGCGTCCATGAGCGCGGCGACGTCGGCGGCGGTGCAGGCGTCCTTGGGGCACAGTGGCCGGGTACGACCGGGTGCAGCAACGTCGCGGCCGCGCTCGTCGACCAAGCGGTAGAGCAGGCGGCACGGCTGGGCGCACAGGCCGCGGTTGGCGCTGCGACCGCCGGCCATGCTCGACATCAGGCAGACGCCCGAATAGCAGTAGCACAGGGCGCCGTGGCCAAAGACCTCGAGCTCAACGCCCTCCTTTGCGATGCGGGCAATCTCGGGCAGCGACAGCTCGCGCGACAGCGTCACGCGGTGCGCGCCGCGCTCGCGGCACCACCGCACGCCGCGGGCGTCGTGGACGTTTGCCTGCGTGGAGACGTGAAGCTCGAGCTCGGGCCAGGTGCGGCGGATGGCCTCGAACAGGCCCCAGTCCTGCACGATGAAGGCGTCGGCCCCGCGAATGGCGGCCGAGCGCACGAGGGCCAGGGCGCGGTCCATCTCGTCGTCGCGAACCACGACGTTGATGGTCACGTAGACGCGGGTTCCGGCGAGGTGCGCGGCGCGGCAGGCCTGCTCAAAGGCATCATAGG
>NZ_CEVYAT010000015.1:0-19809 GCF_982402205.1 Parolsenella sp.
GAGGAGGCCCCCTCCACGCCGGCCGCCGTTGCCGAGCGCGAGGCTGTGGTCGAGCAGGGCAGGCGCGATGTCGCCGCCCGCGCCTGGCTCGAAATCAACGACGGAGACGCCATCTTCCTGGGCGTCTCGCGCACGAACGTCTACCTCGCAGACCTCATCGCGGCGGGCGACAAGCGCCTCATCGTCACGACGAACATGATTGACGTGCTCCAACGCCTCGCCGGCAACCCCAAGGTCACGGCGCTCGCCACCGGCGGCTATCTCAACGTGCTCAACAACGGCTTCACCGGGCCCGCATGCATCAGCCTTCTCGAGCCGTTGCTGTTCTCCAAGGCTTTCCTCGGCACGTGCGGCGTCGACCTGGGCACGAGTGCGGTGCTCGCCACCACGACGGATGACGGCAAGGTGGACGACCAGGTGCTCAAGAACGCGTCGTATCGCTTCCTGCTCGCCGATCACGAGAAGTTCAGCATCCACAGTGGGTATCGCTTTGCGTCCATCTCGGACTTTACGGCGGTCATCACCGACTCCAACGACCACTCGGTGCTGCGCGCCATTGCCGCCACGGGCACGCCCGTGCTCTGCTAGCTGTGATCACTTGGCAATGCGCGCGTGACACGGACGCGTCCCCGACCTGTACGCGGCCACATGTATGGACGGAAGATGGACGGAGCATCTCCAGCTCCATGGGTGCGTGATGAGCGCTGACCCCCTCGCGCCCTCCTCCCCCAGCTCACACATATATAAGAGAGGGACGGCACCCGTTGGCACCGCCCCTCAGTCGCAGCTTATTGAGGCGCAAGCGCCATCGCCCGTTGCCTAGAGGCCAAGCTCGTTGCGGCCGTAGGCCTTCTCCCACGAGACGCTGAACTCGTCGACGGCGATCTTGGTGCCGGGGTGGTCGATCATGGCGTGCAGGATAGCGGGCGGGAAGGTGATGGCCTGGATGCCGGCCTTGATGAGCTCGTGCACCTGGCTGGTGTTGTGCAGCGAGGCGGCCATGACCTTGGACTCGAGGCCCTGGGCGCGCAGCATCTCGATGAGATCCTTGACCTGCTGGACGCCATCGCCGTAGTTGGACATGCGGTTGGTGTAGGGCGCGATGTAGTCGGCGCCGTTGACGGCGGCGAGGAAGCCCTGCTCGGAGGAGTACACCGAGGTGGAGAGGACGTTGAGGCCCTCGGCCTTGGCATCCTTGCAGGCCTTGAGGCCAGCCGGGGTCACCGGGATCTTGGCGTAGGTGTTCTCGGGACGCAGGGAGTTGATCTTGCGGGCCTCGGCCATGATGCCGTCGTAGTCCGTGGCGACGACCTGGATGAAGAGCTTCTGCTCCGGGCGCAGATAGTCGATGATCTGCTGGATGGCCTGCTCGGGCGCAAGGCCGCTGCGGGTGATGATGGTCGGGTTGGTGGTGACGCCGGCCACGTTGAGCAGGGAGTCGAGCTCCTTGATCTCGTTGATGTCGGCGGTGTCGATGATGACTTCCATGGCACATCCCTTCGTTGCCTCGCCGCGGGGCCCTCTGCCCTGCGGTCACCGCACATCGGCGGCTCTGTTCCACACCCATAAGATATCGCGTTAATTATTGTTTTACAAGTAGTTTGGATTGATTTATCGTATTTCCTGGAAAGTGAGACGGGCATCAGCAGATGGAGGCCCCGATGTATTCGGACGAGAGACAAAACGAGATCGCCAGCATGATCGAGCGCGAGGGGCGCGTCACGGTCGCCGATCTGTCGCGTCTCTTTGACGTCACCGAGGACTGCATCCGCAAAGACCTGCGCAGGCTCGTGGCGCAGGGCCGTTGCCGCAAGGTGTATGGCGGCGCCACCCGCGCCGAGGCCGAAATCAACCGCAACATCGCCGAGCGCGTTGACACGCTGCGCCCCGAGAAGCAGCGCATCGCCGAGAAGGCATGCGAGCTGATTCGCCCTAGGCAGACCATCTACCTGGACTTCTCTTCCATCAACATTCTGTTGGCAGACCTGATTGGCAAAAGCGGCATGAAGCTCACGGTGCTTTCGAACTCCGTTGACGTGCTGCGAGCCGCCACGGCGAACCACGAGGTGCGCGGCATTTGCCCGGGCGGCACGTACAGCGCCGAGTACAACGGCTTCGTGGGCCCGCTCGCGGCGCACGCGCTCGACGCCTACCGCTTCGACGCGGCGTTCATGGGCGCCGTGGGCATTGGCGAGGACTCCGACGACGTGCTGACGCTCGACCTCGACGACGTCCCGGCCAAGCAGGCGGCGCTCGCCCGCGCCGAGCGGAGCGTGCTCGTGAGCAGCTCCGACAAGCTGGGTCGCGGAGGCACCTACCGCTACGCGTCGCTCGACGACTTTGACCTCGCCATCTGCGACGAGGACCGCCCCGGCGCCGTGGCGCAGCTGCGCTCCCGCGGCATCACTGTGCTGTAGAGGGGTGGAGGAGGCGCGCGCCCGCCTCGCTCGCCCAGCTCAAATTCCACATTCCTAGGAAAATGCCGTTAACCGTATCCCTTATTATCAGTTAATAGCATTTACCTAGGATTTTGCAGTTACCAACGATGGAAGCCAGACCGCTTTTGTACCAAAACGGCCAATTCTGGTTAGATTCCTGTCAGGTTCGTGTCAGCCCGCGCGGGACTTTCTTTGCTTTCTCGAGGTCGACCGCCCACGTTTGGCCAATCCTATCTCAAATAGGGAAAGGGTTGACATGGCACAGAGACTACGGCGAGTAACGGACAACCAAATCGACGAGCTGCTCGCCGAGCAAGCGCGCCTCGGGAAATGTCTGCGGAGCAATCCGAGTATCTTGCATGCATTGCTGACGAGGCGCCGAAAGGGCGTCGTCGTTTCACCGAAAAACGGAATGTTCGCTTCGCGAGACCTATGGGAATCGCTTGATGTCCGCCAGCGCCACCTCTTCGTTGCTCGGACGATAGCCGATAGGTGCCCCGACGATCTCTTCTGCTATGTGACAGCGGCTTTTGCCTATGGTCTTGACTTCACAATTACAGGAGACTTTGGCACCGACGTGAAAACCGTCTGCATCTCCGGTAAGGGAGGAGCAAATGGCTGCTCATCTGCCGGCCTGCGCCGTTTCAAGCTGGAGGCAGATGGTGCTTGGACCGCAGAGGGACTGCGAGTCTCCTCGCCAGAGAAGACAGTGTTCGACTGCGCAAGGGGACTCGCCTTCCCCGATGGACTCGCTATTGCCGATTCCGCCTTGAGGCTCGGTCTACTCGACCCCGACAGCCTTCGGAGGCTCATTGACAGCGGAGGAAATCGCAAGGGAATCGGAAAAGCGCGGGATGTTTTCGAGCACATGAATGGCTTGGCCGAAAACGGCGGCGAGTCCGTCCTACGCGCACGGATGATTGAGCTTGGCTATGTTGAACCCAAGCTGCAGGTTACCTTTGATAACCCACTGGAGCCGACCAAACCTTATCGGGTCGACCTGCTCTCGATTCGAAGCGACGGCACCATGGTTGCCATAGAGCTAGACGGTCGACGCAAATATACGGACGCTGAGTTCATGAATGGAAAGGACACGATTGAAGTACTCCTAGACGAGCGTCAGAGGGAGGCCGCGCTTTCATCTCTTGGTCTAGAAATCATACGCATCCGCTGGCCCGATTTGCTCGATTCCGCCAAGCTCTCGAGCATCATGAATGCATACCAAATACCCACGGCAAGACAACTCGGTCACTAGGCATACGGCCAGCTACAGATTCCTAGGAAAATGCCGTTAACTATGTCTCTTAAATATAGTTAACGGCATTTTCCTAGGAATCTGTGGAAGAGAATGGGATAAGACGCCGCTAGTAGCTAAGACGCAGCTAGTAGCCCATGGCCTGGAGGATGAACATCACCACGGTGAGAATCGCGACCACGACGACGATGAACCAGGTGAGCAGGGTCCACGCGCGGCTGTTAGCGTAGGCGCCCATGACGTGGCGGTCGTCGGCAATGCGCACCATGAAGACGAGCAGGACCGGAAGCAGCACGCCGTTGATGACCTGCGCCACCATCATGATGCCAAATAGGTCGACCTGGGGCAGTAGCACCACGGCCGCGGACAGCAACGTGATGGCCGTGACCATGCCGCGATACGCCGGCGCCTCGCTCCAGCTCTTGTCCTGGCCGCGCTCCCAGCCAAACGCCTCGCACACGGCACTCGACGTGATGCCCGGCAGCACGCACGCGGCCAGGAAGCTCGCACCCACGAGGCCGGCGCCAAAGAGCACCTCGGCATAGGGGCCGGCAAGAGGCGCCAGCGCGCGTGCCGCGTCCTCGGCCGAGTTTACGGCGATGCCGGCGGGGTTCAGCACGCTGCCGGTACAGACAACGATGAAGAACGCGATGAGCTGCGCCACGATGGCGCCGCTCACGGTGTCGATGCGTTGGTAGGGCAGGTCGTCGACGTCGCAGTTCTTCTCGACCACGTTGCCCTGGCCCATGAAGATCATGTAGGGCGAGATGGTCGTGCCGATGTTTGCCACCAGCAGGCTCACGTAGGCAGGCGTCATGTTGACCTGCGGCAAGAACGTCGAGCTCAGGACCTGTCCCCAGTCGGGGCCCACCATGAAGCTCGCCGCCACGTAGGTCACGAAGACGCAGGCGATGGCAAGCAGGATCTTCTCGATGCGCTTGTACGAGCCACTCATGCCCAGCAGCCACACGGCAATGGCGGCGATGGGCACACTCACGATGGTGGGCACGCCAAACAGCTGCATGCCCGAGGCGATGCCGGCGAACTCGGAGAGCGTCACCATCGTGTTGCTCACGATGAGGGCGAGCATGGCGAAGGCGCTGAGACGCACGCCGTACTGCTCGCGAATGAGGGCGGCGAAGCCCTTGCCCGTGACGCACCCCATGCGAGCTGCGGTTTCCTGCACCACGATGAGCAGGAAGCACATCACGGGAATTGACCAGAGCTGCTCGTAGCCAAACACGGCGCCGGCGTTGGAGAACGTCGCCACGCCGCCGGCATCCATGCCGGCAAGGGCCGTGAGCAGGCCCGGGCCCATGGCGCCCAGCACCGCCGCCGCACGCAGCGGCTCGTGGCGGCGCGCCTTGATGGCGCCCTCGGCACCAACGGAGCGCACGCCGCGCAGGTTCTTCCAGACCTTGAAGCTCCTCATCGGCCCACCCCTAGCCAAGCAGCGGCATCGTGAGGGCGCAGGCCACGGCCACGAACACGGCGAGCGCAACGACCAGGGCAACGACGTGCAGCACCAGGCCGCTCGTGTCGCTGCCGCGTTCGTCGCGGGCGCGCAGCACCTTGAGGTAGACGGGCGCGCTGGCAAAGCTCGCGACCACGGCCACGGCGGCAGCCTCGAAGCCGCGCATGAGCTCGAACACCACGGCGCCCAGGCCCTCGCTCGCTCCGTTGACCACGCCGTTTCCGGCCGCGCAGACCAGCATCACGATGGCTGCCCACAGCACGCCCATGGCCACGCTCTTGACCGCGAAGCCGCCGATGGAGGGGGCGTCCTCGTCGTCGGCGTCGTACTCGAGGAAGAAGTTGGTGACGTAGCGGATCATCTCGCCCGCCACGACCAGCGCCACGGGGGCGGCGAAGGCCACGGCCACGCCGGTCGAGGGACCCAGCACCAGGGCGAGCAGGACGGCGGCCACCATCCAGAAGAAGAACCACATCTGGTTGCGCAGGAAGCGCATGAGGTCATCGGAGTTGGCGTCGGAGTCGGAGGAGTCGGAGGTTCCGCCCGCGATGCGCAGGTCCTCCTCGTGCTCCTCCTCCATGACGTCGAGGGCGTCGTCGACCGTGACGATGCCCAAGATCTTGCCGGTGTTCTCGTCGACGACGGGCATCGCAAGCAGGTTGTACTTGGCGATGTCCTCGGCCACATCCTCCTGGTCATCGTCGGGCTTGGCGGTGAGTACGTCATCGTCGCCGGCGAGCTTGCCCAGGGTGTCGGTGGGGTCGGAGACGAACAGGCGCCGCACCGGCACGACTCCGCAGAGGCGCTCGTTGTCGTCGGTGAGGTAGATGTAGTTGACCGGCTCGAAGTCGTCGGGCAGGTCGCGCATGATCTTGGCGACGTCGGCCACCGTGGCCTCGCGCGAGACGGAGACGAACTCCGAGGTCATGATGCGGCCGGCGGTGTCGTCCTTGTAGCCGAGCAGCTGGCGAATGGCGCGCTGCTCGTTGATGCCCATGAGGCGCAGGAGCTTCTCGGCACGCTCGTAGTCGAGCTCGCCTACGAGCTCGGCGGCGTCGTCGGGGTCCATCTCGGACAGCATGCGCGAGGCGTCGGCGTCGGCCATGTCGCCCATGATCTTGGCGGCCATCTCGTCATCGTCGAGCTCGGCCATGGCCTCGGCCGCCTGGACGTCGTCGAGCTGGGCAAACACCTGGCCGCGCAGGCGCGGGTCGAGCTGCTCGATGATGTCGGCGACGTCGGCGGGGTGCAGGTCGTCGAGCGTCTGGTGCGAAACCGACAGCTTGACGTTGGACAGGTCGCGGTCGATGAGGTCCATGTAGTTCCACGCGATGATCTTCTCGGGAATGTCATGGCCCAGGGCGTGCGAGCAGCGCATCACGAGGCGCTCGAAGGCAGGCGACAGCGCGCGCAGGATGCCACGCATGCCCACCTCGGCGCCCAGCAGGCGCAGCTGGCTGGAACTCGTGTCGGACAGCTTGAGGTCATTGACGCGCACGACGCGCATGCCACGCGTGTCGACGATCTGCTTGTTGAGCAGGTCACGGGCGATGAGGACCTCGTCGGGCTGCAGGTAGGAGAAGCGGATGTCGGTGGCGGGAACGGCGAGGCGGACCTCGTTGTCATCGAAGGTCTCGACGTACTTGCGCCACGAGATCATGAACGGCGACTTGCCGGGGCCCTGGAAGGCCAGCGAGGTGACGCGGGGAAAGACCTCGCGCGTGGCAATGCCGAGGTCGTTGACGACGCCGATCTTCTCGCCGTTGGCGTCGAGAACGGGGTTGCCCAGAAGCTGGGACAGGTAGATCATACGTGCTCCTTCGTGCTAGCGCCGAGAATCGGCGGCACTCATGCCAGGCGCGGCCGCGGAGGGCGGCACGGGTCTGGCTCGGACACCCCATGCGGCGCGTCCGAACGTGGCACGTCACACGGGGTCATCGACTCGCAGGTCGGGGTTTCATCAATGACCCTTCTCTTGGGTTGAGGGATGCGGACGCCCGCGCGTGTGAACGCGGGGCCGCGGCGCAAGGTCATCGAGACCCTGCGCCGCCCATTGTACACGCGAAGCTGCGAACGGCGCGGCAGCGACCGCCCAATGCTTGCAAAAAGCTGATGCTGCAGGATGGGTGACGGCAAAGCCGCCGGCCCTTGACGGGGGCGGCCGCGTGGCCGGGCGGGCGTCGAGCTCCGCCGGCGCGACAGCCCCGCGGCCCTCCCCTAGTCGCTCGAGCCCGAGGAGCCGTCCGAGCCATCGGAGCTCGACGAATCGCTCGAGGAGCTGTCGTCGGCCTTGAGCTGCGTGGGCCACACGCAGCCGTCGGGCATCGTGGCGTCGCCGCCGGCGATGTCGGCCGGAATCGAGCTGTCGGACTTCATGAGGTCGCTCACGGTCACGAACTCGTAGCCCTGGCTCTGCAGCGACTCGATGATGCGGGGCAGGGCCTCGACATCCTGGTCGCGGTTGCCGCCGCCGTCGTGCATGAGGATGATGCTGCCCGAGGTCACGTTCTTGAGGCAGTTCTCGACAATCGCGTCGGCGCCGGGGCGCTTCCAGTCGAGCGAGTCCTGGTTCCACAGCACGCTCACGCTCGCGAGGCCACCCGAGTTGAGCCAGGCCTTCTCGGAGAAGGCGCCGTAGGGCGGGCGGAAGCCCGTGGTCTTGACGCCGGCGGTCGACTCGATGTTCGAGAAGGTGCTCGAGAACTCCTGCTGCAGGGCGCTGGCGTCGAGGGCGGTGAGCTGCTGGTGCTGGTAGGTGTGGCTCATGACCTCGCTGCCGCGGTCACAGATCTTCTTGGCGAGGTCGGGGTAGGCCTCGACGTTCTGGCCCAGGCAGAAGAACGTGGCGTGGATGTTGTACTGGTCAAGAATGTCGAGGTAGGCATCGGTATACTTCTCGGCGGGGCCATCGTCGAAGGTGAGGGCCACGAGCTTCTTGCCATTATCGGGAGAGATCTGGTGCACCGAGACGACGGCGTTCTGGGTCTCGCTCAGGGTGTCGCCGCGGGCCGTCTCGCCCGACTGCTTGCCGGTGCGCATCTCGTACTGGCCAACCTTGGGCCACTGGGAGATGTAGCTGATGTTGCCCCACGCGTCGCCACCCATCTCGAGCTGCGGCTGCTCGTCCATCACCTGGACGTCGTAGTCCTCGGTGCGGTCGCCGCCGTCAGTGATGTCGAGCGAATCGCCCTCGCTCACGCGGTAGTTCGAGATGTCGTCCTGACTCATCTGATTGCCGCCGAGCGTGGCCGTGAAGGCATAGCCCGCGCCGTCCTCGAGCTTGTTGCCCGAGACCGAGACGAGGTTGCCCGCAGTAGGAGAAAGCTCGGCGTCGGATATGACCTGCTCGCAGGTGCTGCCAACGCGGATGCTGTACGTCTCGCCGTTGAGCGTGATGTTCACCTTACGGTTTGACCACAGCAGTACCGCCACGATGGCCACGATGGCCACGCAGACGATGCCCGCGATGATGCTGCGCGCACCCGACGAGGTGCGGCGGCGTCCCATGAGGTCGCCGGTGCGGCGGCCGCCCACGATGCCCGACATGAGCACGGCCTTGCCGCCCGCGAGTGGGTTGCGGCCACGGCCGCGATCGCGGGCGTCACGCGGCGGGCCGGCATAGCGCTGTCGCTGGCCGGAACGTCCCTGGTAGCCGC
Organism: Parolsenella sp.; assembly: GCF_982402205.1. Taxonomy (NCBI): domain Bacteria; kingdom Bacillati; phylum Actinomycetota; class Coriobacteriia; order Coriobacteriales; family Atopobiaceae; genus Parolsenella; species Parolsenella sp. The sequence continues at coordinate 8,824 of NZ_CEVYAT010000015.1, forward strand.
CGCGCGCGGAGGGGCGGGCGGCAGTGCCACGCTGGGGCCGAGCGGCAGACGGACGCGCGCCGGGGCGCGGGGCGCCACGCGAGTCGAGGCCATAGCCCTGGCGCTGGTCATAGCGCAGGCGAGCCTGGGGGCGCGACGCGTCACCATAGCCAGGGCGAGAGGGGCGCTGCTGCGGGCGAGGCGCAGGGTAGGAGGACGGGCGCTGCTGCGGGCGGGCCTGGGGATGGTCACCGCGCGCAGCGCGAGGACGGTCGCCATAGCTCGGGCGCTGCTCGCGGTACCCATATGACTCGGGGCGATACGAGCCCGAGCGACCCGCCTCGTCGCGCCTGGGCCGGGGGTTGCCCTGGCCGTGGCCGTCGTTTCTGCCCCTGTAGTCTGATGAGTACGACATCGCTATCCGTTTCGCCACGCAAGGGGCCGGCCCTGCGGCCGCCCCCCCACTTTTCGTTCACCCCTAGCTTACTTGCTCGCGTCCTTGAATTCCTTCATAAAGCTTGAGAACATGCCGCGGGTCTTGCCCAGCTGCTCGCCCACGGCCTTTGCCGCGGCGGCTCCGGCCTCGGAGGCGTTGGCCGGCTTGGCAGCGGGCTTTGCAGACGAGGCACCGGCGGCCTTCTCGGGCGCACCGGCGGCCTCGTGGTAGTCCTGCGAGGCCTGCTGGACGCTGCGCTTGGCCTTACCGATAAGCTTGCCCAGGCCGTGGGCACCCTTGTCGACCGCGACGGAGGCCTTCTCGTCGAACTTCGCGGTGGCCTTCTTGGCGCTGTCCTTGGCCTGCGCGTAGCCCTCGCCCGCCTTGGCGGCAAGGCCGCCGGAGAGTTCGAGGTCTGCCGCCTGGTCCTTCACGATCATGCGGCCCTTGTCGTAGCGAACCACCCAGGCCGCCGGGATCTCGAAGAAGCCCACGAGCTCGGAGGCGGTGTTGCCTTCCTGGGCGCAGAAGCAGTCGACCTCGCCGGTGGTGACGTCGAGGCTCGCGTCCATCACGTAGCCCAGGAACTTGCCCGACTCGCAGATGACGTCGGCACCCTCCCAGATGATGCAGTGGTCGAGGTCGAGGCCCAGGCGCTTGCACGCGGCGGCGTCGAACGACTCCTTGGTGCCTGCGCACAGAAGACCGCCCTCGTGGAACTCGACCGAATCGAGCGGGACGAAGCGGTCGTCCTGCTTGACCATGCCCGCGACGTCGGGGCGGCGCACCATGATGCCCACCATGCGGCGGCTGTCGGGCGCAAAGACGAGGTTGTGGACCTTGCCGTACTTCTTGGGATCGGGCTCGACGCCGGCCTGCGCCTGCTTGCGCGAGGCCTTGCCCGGCACGAAGACCTTCGTGCGAACGATCGAGCTCATCATCTGCTTTGCCATCGCAACCCCATCTCATGAAATGGGGCGCCAACGGTTTCCCGCGGCGCCCCACGAACCAGCGTCTAGAGGCTCCTAGGCCTCGGCGTCCTCATCGACGCCGTCCTGCTCGGGCTCTGCCTCGGCGGCCGCCTCAACGTGGACGTCGACGGCCTCGGTGGCAGGAGCCTGCGGAACCGCGCCCACCTTGTCGGCGACGGCGGTGGCCGTGGCGGTCACGGCGTCGGCGGCGGTGGCCACGTTGTCGGACAGCGTGCTGCGCAGCTGGTCCATGCGCTCACGGGCCAGATCGATCTTGGCGCGCAGCTCGTCGGTCGCGGCGTCGACGGTGGGACGCAGGCCGCCCAGGCGGTCGTTCACGACGGCGCCGCCCTTCTCGTACGCGTCGGCCGCGGCATCCCAGGCGTCATTTACGACGTCGGCCGCCATGGCGCGGCTCTCGGCGCCAGAACGCGGAGCCAGCATGATGCCGGCGACAACGCCAGCGGCCGCACCAAACACGCTGCCCAGGACAAATCCAACTGCACCCTTGCTCATAGTTGCCTCCTTTGGCGCACGCGAGAACGCGGGCGCTCGGCGTCAGTCCTACGTTGTTGGCGATTATACCCAGCCGCGGGGCTATGCCTCGAGCTCGCCCTCGCCCGTCTGGGCGGGCGCGTCGACGTCCTCGGCGGAAGCGGCGGGCTCGTCGGGCGATCCCTGCTCGGCGGCAGCCTTCTCGGCGGCATCGCGGGCGGCCTCGCGCTCGGCAATCTGCTCGGCGTTCTGGACTAGGTCGCGGATGCCCGCGACGATGGCGTCGACGTCAGGCTTGGGGTCGGCGCCGCCGGAGTAGGCCCACTGCAGAATCCATGCGGCGCTCGACAGCGCGGACGAGACCAGCACGTCATCGGGACAGGCAAGCTGCACGTCATAGGTGCGCGGCTCGCCGGCCACCTCCCAGGTGCGGCCGCACGAGACGTCGCCGCCCAGGCCCGTGCGGGCCATGAGCTCGATGGTCACGTGCTCGAGCAGGTGCGCCACCTCGGTGGCGCCCATGACGTCGCGGAACGTCTCGGAGGCGTCGCCCAGGCAGGCGTGTTCCACGATGTCGGGCAGGAGGTTGTAGACGTGGGTGGTACCGACGAGGTCCTCGTCGGTGGTGAGCGGGCCGCCGTTGGCAATGGTCACGCGGGCGGTGAAGTGCTGCGGCGCCACGGCAACGCGGCGGATGTCGATAAGCTGTGCCATCTCTGTGCTCCCTTTAGGTGTGAGCGGCGCGGGTGTGGCCCGCGCGACGCGCACGGGCTCCGTAACAGCCATGGTAGCCGAATTGGGCCGCGCCTACAGGAAGCGATAGCTCACGGTGCGCACGCCCCACTCCTCGGTGGAGGAGGCGCCTAGGGCTCGCCAGACGCCGCCGGCGAGGTCGAGGTCGCGACCGAGCGGGGCAAAGCCGCCGGTGTCGGTGACCGTCGCGGTGACGGTGAGCCCGTTGTAGTAGATCTCGACCGTGCGGCCCAGCAGGTCGGTTCGCGAGGCGGGCACGGCGACCGTCATGCTGTTCTCAGTGAGAAGGACGCCCGAGGCCGTGGCGTCGTAGCCATCGTTGCAGGCCAGGGTGTAGGCGGAGGCACTCCCCTGCTGCCAACCCTCGTCGCGCGTGACGACGACGGTGTCTCCCTCGAGCGCGATGCCGGCGGTCTGCTCGCCCACCTGCTCGGGACCAATGGTCTTGACCTCGTAGCCCGTGCGGGCAGAGACCCGCGAGAGCGAGACGTTGCTGGTAGGGCTGCCCGTCGCGAACTTGGAGGCCGCGTCTGCGGGCAGCGTTGCCTCGCTGGCGTTGGCGCTCACGCCAATGGCGGTGGTGGAGTCCTGGCCCGGGGCCGCCTGAGCGGCACCCACGTGCGTGACGGCAAAGACTGCTGCCACGACGATGGCAAACGCCACCATCACGGTGAGGGGGATAACCCTGAAGCGCCCTGTTGCGCGTCTGGCCAAGCACGACTCCCGTCGACTGTGCCGGGCACTCCCGGCGACTGTGATGAATCGAGGCGTGTCGTGGTTGGTGTGTGATACCCCGATGCCCGCCGGCGCGCGGCTCGGGCCGCGGCTGCAGGGCGATGTAACGAGGTGAATTATACCTGAGACGCGCGGGGCACCACCAACCGGCAAGGCTGGCGGTGCCCTAGTTATGGAGCGGATATGAAGAGACGTTGATAAACCGCAGCTAGATTTCATATGCAATACGGCTGCACTTTTATACATCCCGCCTGCCGAGCAGAGCTTGACGAGGCACACGCGGAACCTCTCGAGCGAGGGCGGTGGGCTCACAGGCCGCTACTCGTCGGGCGTCTCGTCCTCGCCGGCGGGGGCAGGCGGCTCGGGCGCCGTCACGCGCAGTAGGGCGATGCGGCGGCCGCGCATCGACTGCACGAGGAAGTTGTAGCCCTCGACGTCGAATGAGTCGCCGGGGCTCGGCACGGAGTCCGCGAGCTCGAGAATGAAGCCGGCGACCGTCTCGTACTCCTCGGAGTCCTCGATGGGCCAGCCCAGGTCGCGCGCGTCATCAATCGAGAAGCGGCCGTCGACCAGCCACTCGCGGTCGGACAGGCGCGTGAGGTACTTGTTGTCGGGGTCGAACTCGTCGGCTATCTCGCCCACGACCTCCTCGACGATGTCCTCGATCGTGATGACGCCGGCGGTGCCGCCGTACTCGTCGACCACGATCGCCATCTGGTCATGGCGCTGCTGCATCTCGGAGAGCAGCGGGATGATGTCCTTCGTGTCAGGCACGAAGACCGGGTCGCGCGCGAAGTCGCTCACGGGACGGTTCTGCGCGTCGTCGTCGACGATGGGGCCCAGCAGGTCCTTGATGTGCGCCACGCCCACGATGCGGTCGATGTCCTCGTGAAACACCGGGATGCGCGAGAAGCCCGTGCGCCTCATGAGCGCAAGTACCTCGCCCAGTGTCTCGGTGTCCTCGACGGCCGTGAGGTCCACGCGCGGCACCATGACCTCGCGCGCGATGGCGTCGCCCAGGTCGAAGATCTCGTGGATCATCGACTTCTCCTTGTCGGAGAGCTCATCGGCATCGGTGACCATGTAGCGAATCTCCTCTTCGGAGACCTCCTGGCGGTCGTCGGCAGACTTGACGCCCAGCAGGCGCGACAGGCCGTCGGCGGACTTCGAGGTGAGCCACACGAGCGGGGCCACCACGTGCGAGAAGCCCCGCAGGAACGGCGAGACCGACTTAGAGACCTCCTCGGCGTTTGCCAGCGCCATGCGCTTGGGCACGAGCTCGCCCACCACGATCGAGACGTACGAGACGATCACCGTGATGACGATGGGTGCCAGCGCGTTGCAGACGCCCGCGGGCGCGCCCAGCGAGATGAGCCAAGCAGCAAGCGGGTCTGACAGGGTCGTGGAGGCGACCATGGCCGAGAAGAACCCGACGAGGGTGATGGCCACCTGGATGGCGGCGAGAAACTGGCCGGAGTCGCCGGAGAGCTCGAGCGCGACCTTGGCGCGCTTGTCGCCCTCGTCCGCATCGTGCTCGAGCACCGCGCGCTTGGCGGCGACGAGCGCCGCCTCGGACATCGAGAAGTACCCGTTTGCGATGGTGAGGAGCAGCGTAAAGAGGATGCTGAGCGCTACTTCCATGACGACACCCCCTTGAGCTGCGGGGCGGCGCTTGCGCGCAGGCCCTGATTGTCGCTGACGGGGTTGGAAGAGACGTGGCCACTCATGCCCAGGGGGCATCTACTGTGACAGTCTCCCGCGTCGCTTTTGGCGTTCATGTTCTCCTCGCTCTTTGCTCGCCGAGCGCGTCGGCGCGTGCCGGATGTGCCCCGGCGTGGCTGCCGGGCCCTTCCCGGCGGCGCGGCTTGGTCCGCACATTGGGGATTAGTATACCCAGCGCCGCCCGTCTCGCACGATAGAGGAGGCGGGTCTCGCGTGTATGCTGTTTGTTAGGCCATTCCTCTTACATAAAAATGTGAACTCGTTACAAATATGACCGCTCATTGCCAAATCACAGCCGTTTGTAGGTGACATGTTGCTATATAAGCGGTATTGTATTGACATATTCATTAGGCATAGAGGCGGACACGCCGCCAGCGATAGAAAGGGAACCACATGGCTCGCTACACCATTGACGACCTCGCCAGGCTCGTCGACCACACCAACATCCACGCCGACGCCACCGAGCAGGACATGGCCAAGCTCTGCGACGAGGCCAAGGCCTACCACTTCAAGATGGTCGCCGTGAACCAGGTCCAGTCCAAATTCTGCTCCGAGCAGCTTGCCGGCACCGACATCGACACCGGCGCGGCCATCGCCTTCCCGCTGGGCCAGACCTCCATCGCCGCCAAGGTCTTTGAGACCAAGGACGCCCTGGCCAACGGCGCCAACGAGATCGACTACGTCGTGAATCTCACGCAGGTCAAGGCCGGCAACTGGGATTACATCGCCGACGAGATGGCCCAGATCGTCGCCGCCTGCCAGGAGGCCCGCGAGGCCACCGGCCTCGAGATCCCCTGCAAGGTCATTCTCGAGACCTGCATGCTCACCGACGAGGAGAAGGTCAAGATCTGCGAGATCGCCACGCGCGTGAAGCCGACCTTCGTGAAGACCTCCACCGGCTGCGCCAACGGCGGCGCCACCGTCGAGGACGTCAAGCTCATGAAGCAGACCGTGGGCGACGCCGTCAAGGTCAAGGCCTCCGGCGGCATCCGTGACGCCGACACCTTCCTCGACATGGTGCGCGCGGGTGCCGAGCGCATCGGCTGCAGCGCCGGCATCCCCATCATCGACGAGTTGCGCCGTCGCTTCGAGGAGCAGGGCATCGATTCCATCGAGCTGTAGGAGCGCACCGCGAGTCGGCGCTTGCCTGCGTCCGCGGCGTTGGCCGCGCGGCAGGCGCCAATCATACAGAGCACCCTCTTTTGCAGGAGGCCCGCCGTTCACCCAGGACCGGCGGGCCTCATCTTGTTTGGCTGCTTGCTCCGGGACGATGTGCCCGCATGGGACGAATTAGCCCGGAGCAATTTTGTCCTGCTTTTCCTGCGGTTTGGGACGATAAAGCTCCGGGCTAATTTGTCTCAGAGCGCTACTGCTCCTCGCGGCTGACGTTGAACTCGAAGGTGTTGTTCTCGCCGCGGTAGGTGGCAATCGAGTACTCGACGGCGTGGCCGTCGGACTCGCGGCCCACGGTGTGGAAGAGGAACAGCGGGTCGCCGGGGTCGACGTCGAGCAGGGCCGCGGTGGCGGCATCGGCCTTGATGACGTCGAGGCGGCGGTGCGCCTGCGTCACGGGGTGGCCGTACTCGGTCATGGCGCTGTACATGCGCTGCGTGGTGAAGTCGTAGCGCTCGAAGTCGGGGTAGGGCTCGACCGGGATGTAGCTCTCGACGAACACGTTGGGCTTGTCGTCGACGTAGCGCAGGCGAACCAGCTTGTAGACCTCCTCGCGAGGCTTGAGCTCGAGGTTCGCTGCCACCTCGTCGCTCGCGCGCTCGCGCTTGAAGATGATGACGGTCGAGCGAACGGTGCGGCCCTCGCGGCTCATGTCCTCCTCGAAGCTGCGCACGCCCATCGTGAGGCCCTGGGCCACCTTGGGCTTCGTGACGATCGTGCCGCGGCGCTTGCGCTTCTCGACGTAGCCGTCGTTGGCGAGGATCTGGAGGGCCTGGCGAATCGTGGGACGGCTCACGCCGTAGCTCTTGGCGAGCTCGATCTCGGGCGGGATGATCTCGCCCTCCTTGTACGTGCCGTCCTTGATCTTTGCGAGCAGGTCGTCCTTGATCGCGGAGTAGAGCGTGGCCATGGTGCACCGTCCTTGCTATGGAACGAGGCGAGTCCTCGTAAAGTTTCTTACATATACATATGTAAGTTATTGTTGCATACATAACGCGAGAAGTGCGCGGCGTCACACATAATTTAAGGGCCATCCGCTTTGCACGGACGACCCGGCGTCACGAGGTGGGGTGGCGCGCCAGGCACGCCACCCCACCAGACCACGCATTTCAGAAAAGGTGACAAAGGGCTCTGACCCCTTTGTCACGCCTACAGCTCGCGGAGTTCCTTGAAGATGTCGGCGTAGGGGCGGCCCTTGCCAAAGACGGCGCTCGTGCCCAGGACGGCACCGTCGACGCCCATCTTGGCGGCCTTCTCAATCACCGCGGGCGAGCAGGCGCCGTCGATGATGACCTTGTAGCCATACTTCTCCTTGGCCTCGACAAAACGCTCGAGCTTCTCGTCCACGTAGTCGAGGTACTTCTGGCCCGAGAAGCCCGGATTCACGGTCATGACCAGCACGTAGTCGACCACCGGCAGCGACGTCTCGACCGTCTCGAAGTTGACGCCTGGGTCGACGACGAGGCCGGGGTGGGCGCCTAGGCGCTCGATCTGCAGCAGGGTCGAGTTGATGGTGGGCTCGGCCTCCTGGTGAACGTAAACGATCTGCACGCCAGCCTTGACCAGCAGGTCGATGGTCGTGGGCTCGTGGTTCGAAATCAGGTGCACGTCGCAGGGGACCTTCGAGCGGCCGCAGATGGCCTCGACGTCGCCCAGGCCCATGCCCAGGTTGGGCACGAAGTGGCCGTCCATCACGTCGAGGTGGAAGCCGTCGCAGCCTGCCTCGACCAGCTCGTCGACCTCCTCGCCCAAGCGAAGGAAGTCGGCACACATCATAGAGGGCAGTAGCAGCATGTTCTCTCCTTGAGAAGTCGTGGTTGCAGGCGTACTGGCCTAGGCGGTCGTGGTGAGCAGCGTGACGTTGCCGTCGAGCTCGAGGGACTCGCCCTTCGGCAGCAGGATCTGGTCGCCCACGGCGATGTCCTCGCCATTGGCGGTACCCGAGCCGCGGCCTACGGTCACGAGCTTGTACTCCTCGCCCGGCAGGATGCACGGGCCCGTAACCTCGATCTTCTCGACCGTGAATGAGTCGTTGGAGATGAGGTGCGTGCGCTTCATGTTGCCCAGGTCCTCGGTCCAGGGCTTGGCCTGGTTGACCATCATCGACTTGTCGTAGCTCAGGCAGTCGATGGCCTGCTCGAGGTGCAGCTCGCGCAGCGACCCGTCGGCTTGCACGCGGTCGTAGTCGTAGAAGCGGTAGGTGACGTCGGTAGCCTGCTGAATCTCGTAGGCGATGACGTTCTTGCAGCAGGCGTGGAGCAGGCCCGCCGGCAGGTAGACGAAGTCGTCCTTCTCGATGGGCAGGTGGTCGATGAGGTCTGCCCAGCGACCCTCGGCGATGTAGTTGCGAAGGTCCGCTTCGTCGGTGGCGTTGTGGCCATAGACCAGCTCGGAGCCCTCGGCCGCCTCGAGAAAGTACCAGGCCTCGTTCTTGCCCGCTGCAAAGCCCAGGGGCTTGGCGTGCTCGGTGTCGGGGTGCACCTGAATCGAGAGGTCGTCGACCGGGCACAGCAGCGAGATGATCACCGGGAACTGGCGGTTGGTGTCGCCAAACAGCTCGGAGTGCTCGCGCCACAGCTCGCCGAGCGTCATGCCCTCGTACTCGCCGGAGACGCAGACATTGGACTGCTCACCCTGGTCGGCGAACGCCCAGGCCTGGCCCACGCCGTCGGGCATCCAGTCGTAGTGGTAGTAGTCGCGGCAGGTGTTGCCGCCCCAGACGGTCTGCTTGGGGATGGGCTTGAAGCGCAGAAGTGCCATGGCGCGTCCTTTCCGTAGGTGCTTTTGCTTGCGGCCTTGGGCGGGTCGATGCCCCGTCCCTTGTTGCTCATGGTGACGCTTCGCGTACGTCGGCTCGTCTCGCACATGACGGCGTTCGAGCATCACCACAGGTCAAAGCTGGTGAACCGGTTAATAGATTAGGAAGGCCCCGGGGAACCGTGTGGGTGCCCCGGGGCCTTGGAACAGCGAGCTCGCTATGTGACCTCGCTCAGGTGTTGCGGGGCAATCCTTAGAAGACGCCAAGCAGGCAGAAGACGATGACAGCGGCCGTGAGGACCAGGATGACCTTCGTGGGCGAGAACTGCTTCTTGTCGAGCATCCACCAGGTGACCAGGACGGCGATCAGCGGAAGGATCTTGGGGAAGACGCCGTCGAGGGTGTCCTGCAGCGGAGCCCAGTCGCCACCCATAGGGATGTTCAGGGTGGTCACGAGGGCGATGTTGCCGGCCGACAGGGCGCCGATGACCATGATGCCCAGCACGTTGAAGGCGCCAGTCAGGCGGCGGGCGGTCTCGCCAACGATCATGTCAACCGCGCCGACGCCGAGCTTGTAGCCGGTGCGGAAGCAGACGAACGAGATCAGCGGGCCGATGATGCCCCAGGAGATGATGTAGAACAGCGGGCCGAGCGGGCTGCCGCCGGCGGCGAGGCTCATGCCGATGGAGAGCAGGATCGGGACGATGATGCCCTGGACGATGGAGTCGCCGATACCGGCCAACGGGCCCATGAGGGCGGTCTTGACGTTGTTGGGCATCTCCTCGTCGACGTCGCCGCCGAGGGCGATGTTCTCCTCGAGGGAGGCCACGATGCCGTTGACGAGCGTACCGGTCTGCGGCTCGGTGTTGTAGAAGACCGACTGACGAACGAGCAGGCGACGCTTGGCCTCGGGGTCATCGGCGTAGTACTTGTTGGCAAACGGGATGTAGGACCAGGCGAAGGCGTGGGCCTGCAGCTTCTCGTAGCTCATCGAGGACAGGTGAGTGAAAGCCCAGCGCAGCCAGAGCTGGTTAAGATCCTTGTTGGTCAGACCCTGCTTGCCGTTGGGGCCAACCTTGGGCGTGATTTCAGTTGCCATTTGTTGTCTCCCTTCTTAGAACAGGTCGTCGTCTTCGTAGGAACCGTCGGCGTTGTCGCCGGTGGCCTCAGCGGCAGGGGCAGCGGCGGCCTTGCCGGAGGACTGGTAGACGAGGTAGGCGACGAGGGCAGCGATGAAGACGATGGCGACCATCGGGAGGCCAGCGAAGGCCAGAAGCACGAAGCCAGCGAAGAAGTAGATGAGCTGGATCTTCTCCTTGATGACGATGTTCATCAGCATGCCGATGCCGAGGGCGGGCAGGACGCCGCCGAGGACGGAGATGATGTGCGTGACGACCTCGGGGACGGAGGCGAGCAGGGAGTCGACGAGTCCCTGGCCAAGGTAGATGGCGAGGAACACGGGGACGGCACGAAGGAAGAACGTGCAGATCTGCGGGTAGATGACGTGCCAGAGGGTGATGCCACGGTCGTTGTTCTCCTCAGCGGCCTTCTGGGCGCCGTTGTTGAAGAACGAGTAGAGGGCCATACGGGTGTTGTAGAAGATCAGGCCGAAGGTGTTGCCGACAAGCACCGACAGGGTCACGGCCACGGCCGGATCCTTGGTGGTGGCCATGGCGAGGCCGATGCCGCCGTAGGTGGCGTAGGTGATCTCGGAGTTCGTCGCGCCGCCCGTGGAGAGGTTGGCGATGAACACGGCCTGGACGGCAACGCCGCACAGGACGCCGGCCGTCACGTCACCGAAGACGAGGCCGCACAGCAGGCCACCGACGAGCGGACGGCCAACCATGTAGAAGCTGCCCGTGATGCCGAACATCGGCGCGGACTCGATGGCGCCCAGGTAGCAGAAGATGCCACACATAAGCGCTGGGAAAAGCAGTTCCATTTCTCCTCCTTCAACGATGGAAC
>NZ_CEVYAT010000016.1:0-19801 GCF_982402205.1 Parolsenella sp.
GCCCTGGGCGAGGGCGTGACCCCGCGCGGCGGCAGGATGGCCATCGCCGCCGGCGACCCCATCCGCTTTGCCCTGGCCGGCAACCAGAACTGCGGTAAGACCACGCTGTTCAACCAGCTTACGGGCTCAAACCAGCACGTGGGCAACTTCCCGGGCGTCACGGTCGACCGCAAGGACGGCACCGTCCGCAACCATCCCGAGGCCACGGTGACCGACCTGCCCGGCATCTACTCGCTCTCTCCCTACACGGGCGAGGAGGTCGTGAGCCGCCAGTTCATCCTCGACTCGCGGCCCGACGCCCTCATCAACATCATCGACGCCACCAACATCGAGCGAAACCTCTACCTCACGCTGCAGCTCATCGAGCTCGACCGCCCCATGGTGGTGGCGCTCAACATGATGGACGAGGTGCTCGCCAACGGCGGTTCGGTCGACGTGAACCGCCTCGAGGGGCAGCTGGGCGTGCCCGTGGTGCCCATCTCGGCCGTGAAGGGCGAGGGTATCGACGAGCTGGTCGAGCACGCCGTGCACGTGGCGCGCTTCGATGAGCGCCCGGGGCGCCTCGACTTCTGCACGCCCGACGGCCCCGGCGGCGGCGCTGTCCATCGCTGCATCCATGGCATCGCGAGCCTCATCGAGGATCACGCGCGCGCCTCGCAGATTCCGGTGCGCTTTGCGGCCACGAAGCTCGTCGAGGGCGACGAGCTCGTGATCTCGGCCCTTCACCTCGACAAGAACGAGCTCGACGGCATCGAGCACATCATCTCGCAGATGGAGGAGGAGTCGGGTACCGACCGCCTCTCGGCGCTGGCCGACATGCGCTTCTCGTTCATCGAGGGGGTATGCCAGGCCTGCGTGACCAAGCCGCATGAGAGCCGCGAGCACCTGCGCTCGATGGCGATCGACCGCGTGCTTACGGGTCGCTACACCGCCATCCCGATGTTTCTGCTCATCATGGCGGCGGTCTTCTGGCTCACGTTTGGTGCGGTGGGGGCACCCCTGCAGGGCCTCATGGAGCAGCTCGTGGGCGCGGGCATCTCGGCGATTGACGACGCGCTCACGACGTTTGGCACGAACCCGGTGGTGAAGTCGCTCGTGGTGGACGGCGTGCTGGCGGGCGTGGGCAGCGTGCTGTCCTTCTTACCCATCATCGTGGTGCTGTTCCTGCTGCTATCGATCCTCGAGGACTCGGGCTACATGGCGCGCGTTGCCTTTGTCATGGACAAGGTGCTGAGGCGCTTTGGTCTCTCGGGCAGGAGCTTCGTGCCCATGCTCGTGGGCTTTGGCTGCAGCGTGCCGGCTATCATGTCGACGCGCACGCTGCCCTCCGAGCACGACCGAAAGATGACCGTGATGCTCACGCCGTTTATGAGTTGCTCGGCCAAGCTGCCGGTCTACGGCCTTTTGTGCGCGGCGTTCTTCCCCCAGGCAACGGTGCCCGCCATCGTGTCGCTCTACGTGCTGGGTATCGTGGTGGGGATGGTCGTGGCGCTGGTGCTGCGCCGCACGGCGTTCAAGGGCGAGCCCGTGCCGTTCATCATGGAGCTGCCCAACTACCGCCTGCCGGGGTTCAGGACCACGCTCATGCTTGCGTGGGACAAGGCCAAGGGGTTTGTGACTAAGGCGTTCACGATCATCTTCGTGGCGAGCGTGGCCGTGTGGTTCCTGCAGACGTTCGACGTGCGTATGAACGTGGTGAGCGACCAGTCCCAGAGCCTGCTGGCGATGGTGGGCGGCTTCATAGCTCCGGTGTTTGCGCCCCTGGGGTTTGGCGACTGGAGGGCGTCGTGTGCCCTCGTGTGCGGCCTTTTGGCCAAGGAGAGCGTCATCTCCACGCTCGCGGTGCTTCTGGGCTCCTCGTCCGCGACGGCGCTCTCGGGCCTGTTCGTGCCGTCGACGGCCTACGTGTTCCTCGTGTTCACGCTGCTCTACCCGCCCTGCGTGGCCGCCATCGGCACGGTCAAGAGCGAGCTGGGTGGCCGCTATGCCGCAGCCGTCTTTGCCCTGCAGGTGGGCGTTGCCTGGCTTGTGGCGTTCGCCTTCCACACCGTGATGTTGGCGGTTGGCGTGCTGTAGGCCTGCGTGCGTGGCGCGGGTGTAATGTTTCTGATGCTTCATGATACGCGGCCGGCTGGGCGAGGGTTGCCTGGTCGGCCGCACTCCGTATGAATTTGGCTCATTCTTGCCCAAATGAATAGGGGCAAAAAGAGGTCGGAAGGCTAAACGTGCCTTCCGACCTCGTACGTTTCTGGTGCGCCCTGAGCGATTCGAACGCTCGACCGTCGGATTAGAAGTCCGGTGCTCTATCCAGCTGAGCTAAGGGCGCCTTCGCATGCGCGATGCGGTTTGACCATTCTAGCGCAATCAACCACCTGGGGGAGTGCGCGCCGGTCAGCGGGGTTTCAAGCTCCTGCCTGCCGCCGTCTCGGCGAGGCGAAGAAGCTGAAGCCGTGCGGGCTGGGCTTCTCGACCGTATACACGATCTCTATTTGTTCGTCTACGGGCGCCGACGTCCTCGCTCAAAACTTTTTTGAAATTCCCCCTTGCATGCGCGGCGTGTGCTGTGCATAATAGACGAGCTGCTTGAAGGCGTGACAAATGGTGGGTGTAGCTCAGTTGGCAGAGCGACGGACCGTGGCTCCGTAGGTCGAGGGTTCGAGCCCCTTCACCCACCCCATCTCACACATTCAAGGAACATGGTTCGTTAGCTCAGCTGGTAGAGCAGGGGACTCTTAATCCCAAGGTCCAGGGTTCGAACCCCTGACGAACCACCACTTGTTTTTCCCGTCAGACAGTCTATACTGTCTGAACACATAGATGGTCCGTTAGCTCAGCTGGTAGAGCAGGGGACTCTTAATCCCAAGGTCCAGGGTTCGAACCCCTGACGGACCACCATCTAAAGCAATGACCCCAAGCTTTGGCTTGGGGTCTTTTGCTGTACATGCCTTCTGCCTTCGGCTCCTCGTTACCAATGTCGCGTTCCTCTTAATGCGAAATGTTGCAAAGTGCGGTTCTTGCTGCGCAGATTGTTACGTTCTTGCGGTACTTTCCGTTTTGACGCGAGAAATACGGCAAGAAACGTATGTTTGAGTAAAACCGCGCGGCAAGAACCGCAGTTTGGTGCAAACAGCAGGATTGGTATGGATGATGGGCTTGGCTGGGGTGACGAGCTGGCGAAGGCGACGGCTCGGCTAGGGCGACGCTCTGGCGAAGGCGATGGCCCAGCGCAAGCTGCGGCCCAGCGCGAGCGACGGCCTGGCATAAGCGGCAGACATGCTGCAAACGGCGGATTCATGCGATGCGTCGCATCCGTGGCCGTCCTTCTTGCAAACGGCAGGCACGTGGCATGCGGTAGATGGACGTAATCGCACTACTGTCTCACGGCCTCGTCGCGTCCGCGGTCGCCCTTCTCGCCCAAATATTTCCTTACTGATAGATACCGCTTGACCATTAATTTGTAGCCATCTACCAAAATTTCACTTGCATTTTCAAGAATTTGCGAGTTTGTTTTGCGCAGCTGTCTTTGCATGAGTAAGATTGAAGATACGTTAAGAAACGGCTGGAGGGGCTTTCCGGCCGACTGAAAAAGGGGAGTTCAAATGGCAATCCTTGATTCGTCCCACGTGTTCTTCGACTGCTCCGCCACCTCCTGCGACGAGGTCCTGGCCTTCGTCGCCGACAAGGCCGCCGAGCTAGGCGCCACCTCCGATGCCGCGGCGCTGCTAGCCGGGCTCAAGGCCCGCGAGGGCGAGGGCTCCACGGGCATGCAGGGCGGCTTTGCCATTCCTCACTGCAAGAGCGCTGCCGTCTCCGAGCCCTGCATCGTGGTCGTGCGCCTCGCCAACCCCGTCGCCTGGGAGACCATGGACAAGTCCGAGGTCTCCTGCGTCATCGCCCTGCTCATTCCCGACGGCGATCAGGGTACCGAGCACCTGCGCATCCTCTCCAAGATCGCGGCCGCGCTGCTGCAGGAGAGCTTCTGCGAGACCGTGCGCGAGGCGACCGACGCCGCCCAGATCGTCGCAGCCATCAACGAGGGCCTCGAGAATTAGCCCCATGACCTCGAATCCTTGGCGATTGCTCATGGATTCGGGGTCAACTTTTTGCCCGAGCGGCCTCCGAACGTGCAGTTGGGAGGCCCTTTCTGTGTCATACTTGAGTCTGCGCAAAATCTGTGTGAAAGGGGCGTCGCCTTGATTTACACCGTTACGTTCAACCCCGCCGTCGACTATGTCATGCACCCGCTCACGCTCGACATGGGCTTCACCAACCGCTCCTCCAGCGAGGAGGTTCGTTGCGGCGGCAACGGCATCAACGTCTCCAGCATCCTCAACGAGCTCAACGTCGACACCATCTGCCTGGGCATCATCGCCGGCTTCACGGGCGACTACATCCTCGAGACCCTGCAGAGCGCCGGCGTCACCTGCAACTTCGTGCGCCTCGACAAGGGCTTCACGCGCATCAACGTCAAGCTCAACGGCATCGTGATGACGATCATCAACGGCATGGGCCCCAAGATTCCCAATGACAAGGTCGACGAGCTCTTTGGTCGCCTCGACCGCATCAAGGCCGGCGACACGCTGGTCCTCACGGGCTCCATCCCCAAGTGCCTGCCCGATGACATGTACCAGATTATCATGACCCGCCTCGCCGGCCGCGGCATCCGCTTCGTGGTTGACGCCCCGGGCACGCTGCTGCTGCAGTCGCTCGAGAGCAAGCCGTTCCTCATCAAGCCCAACAACCACGAGCTGGGCAAGATCTTCGAGGTCAATCCCGAGACGCCTGAGGAGTGCATGCCCTACGCCCGCAAGCTCCACGAACAGGGCGCCCAGAACGTCATCGTCTCCTGCGGCGGCGAGGGCTCGGCCCTCGTGGCGGCAGATGGCAAGGAGTACATCACCAAGTGCCCGCCGTGCCACATGGTCAACGCCACCGGTGCGGGCGACTCGATGGTCGCCGGCTTCCTCGCGAGCCTCGACGGCGGCATGGAGTACCAGGACGCCCTTAACTTTGCCTCTGCCTGCGGCAGCGCCACCGCCGCGAGCAAGGGCCTTGCCAAGCGCTCGACCATCGAGAAGTTCTACAAGTCGCTCCAGGGCGTCATGGCCGAGTACGAGGCCAACAAGGTCAAGGAGGCCGCCGAGGCCGCCAAGAAGGCCGAGAAGTAAGTAGCTCTTTTTTCGATACCCGCCAAATGGAAGCGAATGAGCGTCCGTTCGGCGGGTATTGTTATGTCAGTCGAGCGCCACTCTGCTAGACTGCAAAACAGGTATTTCAGCGGATGCGCGCGTGCGCGCCCAAGCACGCGCGCGCATGCTTCCGTTGCGATTCGGGGAAGGGGCTCGCAAGAGCCGAAGAGAACAAGGAGTTCAGCATGGTTTCCGAGAAGGTCACGCTCATCAACCCGCAGGGTCTGCACATGCGTCCGGCTGGCACGTTTGCCTCCGCCATGGGCAAGTTCGCCTCCACCGTCACCGTCGTCGCTGACGGCAAGGAGACCAACGGCAAGTCGCCGATGGCCCTCATGGCTGCCGGCCTTTCCTGCGGCACCGAGATCGAGATCAAGTGTGATGGCGCTGATGAGGCCGACGCTCTCGCCGCCGCCGTCGAGCTCGTCAAGAGCGGCATCGGCGAGTAAATCGCTCCAGGGCCTCTAGGGCCCGTGCCACAAAAGACGCGCACAAGGGAGGGGCGGCGCATGCGCTGGCCCCTCCACTTATGAACACACCGTTCGAAGTATCCGGGGGGATCGAATGTACAAGGGTGTTAACGCATCTGACGGCATCGGCATTGGCGTCGCTCGCGTCGCCGT
Organism: Parolsenella sp.; assembly: GCF_982402205.1. NCBI lineage: Bacteria > Bacillati > Actinomycetota > Coriobacteriia > Coriobacteriales > Atopobiaceae > Parolsenella > Parolsenella sp. The sequence goes on from NZ_CEVYAT010000016.1 coordinate 5,813, forward strand.
CGAGCCGGACCTGTCCTACGTGCCCGCTACGCACCAGGACACCGATGAGGAGGAGAAGGCCCGCTACCAGGCCGCCCTCGACGCCTTCTGCGCCAAGACGCAGGCCCAGGCCGACCGCATGAAGGTCACGGTGGGCGAGAAGGAGGCCGAGATCATGGTGGGTCACATCACCATGGCCAACGACCCCTTCATGATCGACGAGGTCAACAACCGCATCGTCGAGGGCAAGTGCGCCGAGCAGGCCATCGACGAGGTCTGCGACATGTTCTACGCGATGTTCGACGCCTCCGACGAGCAGCTCATCCGTGAGCGCTGCGCCGACGTCCAGGACATTCGCACCGGCATCCTCGCCCAGCTGCTGGGCAAGGACCTTGTTGACCTCTCCGTCCTGCCCAAGGACTCGATCGTCGTCGTGCACGACCTCACGCCGTCCATGACCGCCACGATCGACAAGGAGAACGTCGCCGGCATCGTCACCGAGGTGGGCGGCCGCACGTCGCACTCCGCGATCATCGCCCGCGCCCTCGAGATCCCGGCGGTTCTCTCGCTCGAGAATGCCTGCTCGCTGCTCAAGAACGACGACACCGTCGTCGTGAACGGCACCACCGGCGAGGTCGTCATCAACCCGTCCGAGGCCGAGCTCACCGAGTTCCGCGCCGCTGCCGAGAAGGCCGCTGCCGAGAAGGCCGCCCTCGAGGCCTATCGTGGCGTTGCCACCAAGACGGCCGACGGCATCGAGAAGCTGCTCGTCGCCAACATCGGCAACCCTGATGACGCCAACGTCGCCGCCGAGCGCGACGCCGAGGGCGTTGGCCTGTTCCGCTCCGAGTTCCTGTTCATGGACGCCAAGGAGCTCCCGAGCGAGGACGAGCAGTTCGCTGCCTACCAGAAGGTCGCCCTTCGCATGAAGGACAAGCCGGTCATCATCCGCACGCTCGACGTGGGTGGCGACAAGGAGATCCCGTACCTGCACCTCACGCACGACGACAACCCCTTCATGGGCTACCGCGCCATCCGCTACTGCCTGGCCAACGCCGACCAGTACAAGGTGCAGCTGCGCGCCCTGCTGCGCGCCTCCGCCTTTGGCGACATCAAGATTATGCTGCCGCTCGTGACCGACCTTGACGAGGTCCGCGACGCTAAGCGCCTCGTGGAGGAGTGCAAGGCCGAGCTCGACGCCGAGGGCGTGGAGTACAACAAGGACATCGAGGTTGGCACCATGATGGAGACGCCCGCTGCCTCCCTCATCGCCGATGACCTGGCCGCCGAGTGCGACTTCTTCTCCATTGGCACCAACGACCTCATTGGCTACACCATGTGCGCCGACCGCGGCAACGACGCCGTGCGCTACCTGTACACGGCGTACCAGCCGGCCGTCCTGCGCTCCATCAAGCGCATCATCGAGGAGGGCAACAAGGCTGGCATCATGGTTGGCATGTGCGGCGAGGCCGCGGCCGACCCGCTGCTGATCCCGCTGCTGATCTCCTTCGGACTGGGCGAGTTCTCCGTGAGTGCCCCGTCGATCCTGCGCACCCGCAAGATCATCTCGCAGTGGACCAAGGCCGAGGCCGACGCCTTGGCCGAGAAGGTCCTCGCACTCAAGACCAAGGAAGAGGTCAAGGCCGCGCTCGAGGCTGCCCAGAAGTAGCTTCTGAGCCACCCACAGCTTCCAAGGGACCCCGGGACCTGCGCCCGGGGTCCCTTTTTTTGCGAGGGGACAACGCGACGGCGGGCTGGGTGGTCCCTGTGGTAGCCGGCGCGGTGCTACTGGCCGTGGCGCTGCCCGTGAGGCGCAGGTGCCAGCGCTAGGCGAAGCTTGCCCGATTCGCCGCGCTCGTCTATACTTAACCGGCGTTCCGGGGCGTGGCGCAGTTTGGTAGCGCATCTGCTTTGGGAGCAGAGGGTCGCTGGTTCGAATCCAGTCGCCCCGACCAACGCACGCGGGTGTGGTTCAACGGTAGAACCTCAGCCTTCCAAGCTGATGACGCGGGTTCGACTCCCGTCACCCGCTCCATGAGAGCAAACAGGCCAGCGGCATTGCGCCCTGGGCTGTTTTCTTATGCGTGGCCTGATGTGGCCCGCTTGGGCCGCTGCGAGCCTTCGGGCGGAACGCGCACGGCTCGCTGGGTGAGAGCGACGGTCTTTCCGGAGACATCCGCCTGGCACCTTTGCACCGCAATTCTCGCGCTCGTCGGATAAGGCCTGTTATCGGTCCGCCTCCTCCTATAGACTGGGCAGACCATCGTCGTTTCTGAGAGGTGCTCATGACCCACACGCCGAGCCAGGCCCTTGCGCCCAGGCAGTCCTTCACCGTTGGCATCGCCCTGTTCTCGATGTTCTTTGGTGCCGGCAACCTCATCATTCCGCCGCTGCTTGCGCTTCAGGCGGGCACCGCCACCCCGGTTGCCCTCGTGGGCTTCCTCGTGGCGGCCATCGGCCTTCCCATTCTGGGCATCATCGCCGTGGCGCTCGCCGGCACCGCCCGCGACCTTGCCTCGCGCGTGCACCCTCGCTTTGCCGAGGTGTTCGTGGGCGCCGTCTACCTGGCCATTGGCCCGTGCCTTGCCATTCCGCGCACGAGCTCGACGGCCTTCGAGATGCTGGCGCCGCTTCTGCCCGCTGGCGCCTCGGTCGACGTGGCCCGCCTCCTCTTCTCGGTGGTCTTCTTTGTCGTGGCCTTCGCCCTCACTCTGCGCCCGGGCGTCATCACGCGCGTCCTTGGCCGCGTGACCGGCCCCGCCCTCATCGCGCTCATCGTCGTGGTGGTGGGCGCGGCTCTCGTTGCCCCCGACGGTGCGCCTGCCGCGCCACAGCCTCCCTACGACGGGGCGGCCGCCGTGCAGGGCTTCCTCACGGGCTACCAGACGATGGACCTGCTCGCCTCGCTCGCCTTTGGCATCGTGATCGCCGAGGCCGTGCGCGAGATGGGCGTCACCGACGCGGCCGGCCAGGCGCGCGAGATCTCGCGCGCGGGCGTCATCGCGGGCGTGCTCATGTGCCTCGTCTATGGCGGCCTTGCCCTGGTGGGCGCGGGTCTTGGCTCCGTCATCCCCGACGCCACGAACGGCGCCGTCATCCTCACCGAGTCTGCCACACGCCACTTTGGCCTTGCGGGCACCGTCGTCGTGGGTCTCATTTTCCTCATTGCCTGCCTCAACGTCTGCATTGGCCTCATCAGCTGCTGCGCCCGCTACTTCTGCGACGCCTACGTCGTGGGCGGCCCCGACGGGCCGGACGGCGCGCCCACGCGCGCCTTCTCGCTCATGGCCGCTGGCCTTGCGCTCTTCTCGTGCATGCTGTCCAACGTGGGGCTCGACGCCATCCTGATGTTCTCGGTGCCGCTGCTGGGCGCCCTCTACCCGGTGGCCATCGTGCTCGTTGCCATGGGGCTCGCGCATGGCTTCTGCGACGCGCACCCGCAGGTGTGGCGCTGGGTGGGCACCTGCGTGGCCGTCGAGGGCGTGGCCGTGTCCCTGCGCGACACGTTCGCACCTGGCACGTGGCTGCCACTTGACGCGCTGCCACTCGCGGACATCGGCATGGCGTGGCTGCCGGTGGCCGCCGCCGCGCTCCTCGTGGGGCTCGCCCACTCGGCCGCCTCGGGGCGCAGTGCCTAGGGGAGGCGCGCTACAATCGCCCTTGAGCGCGCCCGCGGGGCGCCAGGCTGCGAGCGGGGGAGCCGCGTGACCCTTCAACTTGGACATACGCTGGTCATCGCGAACCCGGCCGCACAGAGCGGCGCGGGCGCCGAGGGAGCCGAGTTCGTTCTGCGCACGCTTGGGTCCTACGAGTCTGCGACCGAGGGTTTCGAGGTCAGGCTCACGCGCGGCCCCGGCGACGCCACGCTGGTGGCGCGCTCGGCGACCGGCTACGACACCGTCGTGGCCCTTGGCGGCGACGGCGTCATCCACGAGGTGGTCAATGGCCTCATGAAGATTGGCGAGGCGCGGCGCCCCAGGCTGGGCGTCATTCCGCTTGGCTCGGGGAATGACTACGCGCGCACGCTCGGCATGGCCGCCAACGCTCCCGAGAAGTCGCTGGGGCAGCTTCTCCAGGGCGTGATACGCCGCCTCGACCTTGGCATCGTGAACGGCACCTACTTCGACCAGACGCTCTCGTTTGGCGTCGACGCGGCCATCGCCCTCGACACGATGGAGCGCAGGCGGGCGAGCGGCGCCCATGGCACGCGACTCTTTGCCGCCTCGGGCGTCGACGTGGTGCTCCACCAGCTGCGCGCGTGGGACTTCACCGCTGCGCTCGACGGCCGCGAGGTCGCGGGCTCGTCGCTCATCTTCGCCGTGCAGGTGGGCCCCACCTATGGCGGCGGCTTTCGCATCTGCCCCGAGGCCGACGCCCGCGACGGTCTGCTCGACGTGTGCTACTCGCACGGCTCGCCCGGCAAGGCCGCGGCGCTCTCGATTCTTGCGCGGGCGCGGTTTGGCCGGCACACGACCTCGCGCTACCTCGACTTTGCCCAGGCCTCGCGCCTCGTGATCGACTTTGAGGGCGAGCCGCCGTGCCAGGCAGACGGCGAGCGCGTGGGCGGGTCTCACTTCGAGATTGGGTGCGTCCATCGCGCGCTCGAGGTCATCTGCCCCACGTGGCAGATGTAGGCGCTTGCTGACATTGCGACGGCGGAGCTTGGCGCTTGAGGGCGCGTGCGGGCGCCTGGTGGATGCGGCGCGATTCTGCGTGAGGCGAGGTGCGGAAGCGCCCGTCTCGCGGCGTGCCCGCGCGTGCCGGTGCGGTGCAGGCATGCCCCGCCCGCCTCGCTTCTCCACATCTGCCGCATGCTTCCCTTAATTGCAATTGCGTTAAAGACCAGCGGCTTTAATGGATATGTTACGACAGTGCAACAGTGCGCCTCTTTTTCGGGGCCGTGTCGTGGCGCGGCGCTATTTTGTTAAAGGTTTTGGTACTGCGACCGCTTCCGTGGAGGCACGGGCGGCCATTCCCATGCGCTCATGCGCGCGAGAGGAGAATCCCATGACGTATACCGAGAGGGTCCTCGCCGAGCTTAAGGATCGCTATCCCGAGCAGACCGAGTTCATCCAGGCTGCCACCGAGATCCTGGGCACCCTACAGCCCGCGCTTGACGCGCACCCCGAGTACGAGCAGGCTTCGCTGCTCGAGCGCTTCGTCGAGCCCGAGCGTGTCATCATGTTCCGCGTCCCCTGGGTCGACGACTCCGGCAAGGTCCAGGTCAACCGTGGCTACCGCGTCGAGTTCAACTCGGCCATCGGACCTTACAAGGGCGGCCTGCGCTTCAACCCCACCGTCACCCTGGGCATGCTCAAGTTCCTCGGCCTCGAGCAGATCCTCAAGAACTCGCTGACCACGCTGCCGATGGGCGGCGGCAAGGGCGGCTCCGACTTTGACCCCAAGGGCAAGTCGAACAACGAGATCATGCACTTCTGCCAGTCGTTCATGACCGAGCTGTGCCGCCACATCGGCCCCAACACCGACGTTCCCGCCGGCGACCTGGGCGTTGGCGGCCGTGAGGTTGGCTACCTCTTTGGCCAGTACAAGCGCATCCGCGACGAGTGGACCGGCGTGCTCACCGGCAAGGGCCTTTCGTTTGGCGGTTCGCTCGCTCGCACCGAGGCAACCGGCTACGGCCTGGTGTACTTCGTGGACGAGTACCTCAAGAGCAACGGCGACTCCTTCGAGGGCAAGAACGTCGTCGTCCACGGCTCGGGCAACGTTGCCATCTACGCCATCCAGAAGGTTTCCCAGCTGGGCGGCAAGGTGCTCGCTGCTTCCGACACCCACGGCTGGGTCGAGGACCCCGAGGGCGTCGACTACCAGGTGCTCGAGCACATCTACAACAAGAAGCGCTCCGGCAACGACAAGGGCGTCTCCCTCGCCATGTACGTCGACGAGCGTCCCGGTGCCACCTGGCACGCCGAGGACGGCCGCGGCGTCTGGCAGCTTCCCTGCGATATCGCGCTTCCGTGCGCCCGTGAGAACACCCTGCACCTCGAGGATGCCAAGGCCCTCGTCGCCAACGGCTGCAAGGTCGTGGGCGAGGGCGCCAACATGCCCACCACGATCGACGCCACGAACTACCTGCAGGAGAATGGCGTTGCCTTCATGCCCGGCAAGGCTGCCAACGCCGGTGGCGTGCTGGTCTCCGGTCTCGAGATGAGCCAGAACGCCGAGCACCTCTCCTGGACGTTCGACGAGGTCGACGGCAAGCTCGAGCAGCTCATGCGCGGCATGTTCCACAACGTGGATGACACCGCCCGCGAGTACGGCCATGAGGGCAACTTCGTCCTTGGCGCCAACATCGCCGGCTTCCTGAAGGTCGCCGACGCCATGATGGCCCAGGGCGTCTGCTAGCCAGCGGCCTGCCTTTGCCCACCCGAGTGGACCTTGGCCTCGTGCCAGGGTCCACTCTTTTGTTTTAAGCGCCTGTTGGGTTGTGTGGAGCGGCCGCACAAAAAGCGGCGGCCGCCGGAAGGCGACCGCCGCTGCAGCATCGTGGTGCGGGCGACAGGAATCGAACCTGCACGAAGTTTCCCCCACTGGAACCTAAATCCAGCGCGTCTACCAGTTCCGCCACGCCCGCGTGATGGTGGCGCCTCGCAACGGGCGCCGCGAGAGGGGAGCGCACCTGCGCCGCGCCCCTTCCGTCAATAGAAAAGAATGATACAGCATCTTGCGGTGTGTCACGGTCTCATCACGTAGTTTGGACGGCTTTGGTCGCGCTGGCACCCTCATACTGTTAAGATATTTCTGTTTGTGCATGCGGGCGCGCCCACGGGCAATCCCGCATAAGTTCGCCCGGGCCCGCACGGCCCGCCGCGCAGGAACGATCCATCAGGAGGAACGTTGAAGATCACCGTCACCGCCGCCGAGCCCAAGGACAACAAGCTCGAGGCCACGCTCACCGTCGCCGCTGCCGATGTCGACGCCGCCATCAAGAAGGCCTACAAGGACATCGCCAACAAGTACCGCTTCCAGGGCTTCCGCAAGGGCAAGGCCCCGCGCCCCGTCATCGACGGCCTGGTTGGTAAGGACAACGTCCTGGCCGAGGCCTCCGAGGACGTGCTGAACGAGGCCACGCCGCTCATGCTCGACGAGCTCGACATCGTGCCCGTTGGCCAGCCCACCTACGGTGACGAGCCGGTCCTGGTCTCCGAGGGCTCCGACTACGTGGTCACCGCCACCATCTCGCTGCGCCCGGACTGCGAGCTCGAGAGCTATGACGCCCCCGAGATCAACATGCCGCCCGCCGAGGTCACCGAGGCCGAGGTTGCCGAGCAGCTCGAGACCCTCGTGAACTACCACGCCACCTACGAGGACGCTGGCGACGACTTCGCCGCCTCCGAGGGCGACATGCTCACCCTCGACATCGAGAACGTTGAGAACGGCGAGGACCTCGCCGGCACCGACCGCCCGTTCATGATCGGCTCTTCCACCGTGCCGGCTGCCTTCAACGACGCCATCAAGGGCATGAAGGTTGGCGAGACCAAGGACGTCGAGATCAGCATCGAGGGCGACGAGCCCAAGACCGTCAAGGTCAAGGTCACGCTCAAGAGCGCCAAGAAGCAGGTCGTCCCCGAGCTCGACGACGAGCTCGCCAAGAAGGGCTTTGGCTACGACACCGTCGACGCCCTCAAGGACGCTCTCAAGGAGGAGATCGCCGAGGACAAGAAGGCGCAGCTCCCCAACATCAAGGAGACCCGCGTCATCGAGAAGCTCGCTGAGTCCCTCAAGCTCGACGAGCTCCCCGAGGACTACGTCAAGCAGATCTTCGACGAGATCGCCCAGGACTTCCTCGGCCAGCTCCAGCGTCAGGGCCTCACCCTCGACGCCTGGCTGAGCGCCCGCCGCATCCAGATCAACGACTTCCTCGAGGACCTCAACGCCCAGGCCGCCGAGCGCGCCCGCCAGTCCCTGGCCCTCGACGCCCTCGCCAAGAAGCTTGGCCTCGAGGCCACCGAAGAGGACGTCCGCAAGGAGTTCGAGGATGCCGGCGTCAAAGACGTCGACGCCTCGATGAAGGAGTTCAAGGACGCCGGCCGCATGCCCGCCGTCCGCGAGACCGTCAAGCGCTCCAAGGCCGTCAACTGGCTCGTCGAGAACGCCAAGGTCACCGAGGTCGACGAGATCGCCGAGCGCCGTGCCGCCCGCGAGGCCGCCAAGGACGCCGAGTAGTCGAGCCGCCCGCTCGAGCGCGTCTGCGCCCAATTGGGTATAAACGCCGGGCGGGGGAGTGCCCCCGTCCGGCTTTTTTCTCACATGACGCCGCACCTGCGGCGCCAGCACAGGCAAGGAGGACCGAATGTTCAGCCCGGTTCGCAACATTCCGAACATCCCGTACGTCGTGGAGCAGACGCCGCGCGGCGAGCGCAGCTACGACATCTACAGCCGCCTGCTCAACGACCGCATCATCTTCCTGGGCGAGGAGGTCACGCGCGACTCGGCCAACCTCGTCATCGCGCAGCTGCTCCACCTCGAGGCCCAGGACCCCGACAAGGACATCATGCTCTACATCGACTCGCCGGGCGGCGACGTCTACGCGGGCTTTGGCATCATCGACACGATGAACTACATCAAGCCCGACGTCTCCACCATCTGCGTGGGCATGGCCGCCTCCATGGGCGCCGCCATCCTCGCCTGCGGCGCCAAGGGCAAGCGTATGTGCCTGCCCAACTCGATGGTGCTCATCCACCAGCCGAGCTCGGGCGTCCAGGGCCAGCAGACCGACATCCAGATCGTCGCCAACGAGACCGCCTGGATTCGCCAGCACCTCAACGAGATGCTCTCCGAGGTCACTGGCCAGCCCATCGAGCGCATCAACCAGGACACCGAGCGCGACAACTACCTGCGCGCCGACCAGGCCTGCGCCTACGGCCTGGTCGACAAGGTCATCAAGAGCCGCGCCGACGCCGCCAAGGAGGAGTAGCCCGTGCCTAGCTACCGCGACCCCGAGAACCCCGAGGGCGTCCGCTGCTCGTTCTGCGGCAAGAGCCGCGACCAGGTGCGCAAGCTCGTCAAGGGTCTCGACGGCGTCTACATCTGCGACGAGTGCATCGACGCCTGCGCTGGCATGGTCCACGACGCGGGCGACTACATCGACCCCTACGGCACGTCCGACGGCGAGGACGAGCAGCCCACGCTGCCCATCACGAACCTTCCCACGCCGCACGAGATCTACGAGGAGCTCTCGCAGTACGTCATGGGCCAGGAGGACGCTAAGCGTGCGATGAGCGTGGCCGTCTACAACCACTACCGTCGCGTGCTCTACGGCCTCGAGGACGAGCACTACGAGGACGATTACGAGCGTCTCGAGGCCAGCGCGCACGCCGCCGGCGCCGACTCCGTGATGGACCACGAGCAGGTTGAGCTCGCCAAGAGCAACATCTTGCTGCTGGGCCCCACGGGCACGGGCAAGACGCTGCTGGCCCAGACCCTCGCACGCTTCCTTGAGGTGCCGTTCGCCATCGCCGACGCCACGACCCTCACTGAGGCCGGCTACGTGGGCGAGGACGTCGAGAACATCCTGCTCAAGCTCATCACTGCCGCCGACGGCGACGTCGAGCGCGCGCAGGTGGGCATCGTCTACATCGACGAGATCGACAAGATTGCCCGCAAGGCCGAGAACCTCTCGATCACGCGCGACGTGTCCGGCGAGGGCGTGCAGCAGTCGCTGCTCAAGATCCTCGAGGGCACCATCGCGAGCGTTCCGCCCCAGGGCGGCCGCAAGCACCCGCAGCAGGAGCTCATCAAGATCGACACGACGAACATCCTGTTCATCTGCGGTGGCGCCTTCGTGGGCCTCGACAAGATCGTGGCCGACCGCGTGGGCAAGAAGGGCATTGGCTTTGACTCCGAGCTCGCGACCAAGGTCACCGAGTCCGAGGACGAGCTCATGGGCGAGGTCACCCCGCAGGACCTGCACCGCTTTGGCATGATCCCCGAGTTTGTGGGCCGCATCCCGGTCATCTGCTCGACGCGCCAGCTCACCGAGGACGACCTCGTGCACATCCTCACCGAGCCGCGTAACGCCATCGTGAAGCAGTACCGCCGCATGTTCGAGCTCGAGGGTGTCGAGCTGGAGTTCGAGGATGACGCCCTGCGCGAGATGGCCCACCTGGCCCTCGAGCGCAAGACCGGTGCCCGCGGCCTGCGCGCCATTTGCGAGAAGACGCTGCAGCAGACGATGTTTGACGTCCCGAGCGACCTCACCATCTCGAAGGTCGTCGTGACCAAGGCCTCCGTGGACGGCGACGAGCAGCCCAGGCTCGTCCACACCCACAAGGCCGGCCACCGCGCAGAGTAGCGGGTGGACGCGTCGCTCCTGGTGGGGCAGGCCTCGACCGTCCTCACCGTTCCGGTTGTCATCGACTACGCGTCGGTGGTCGTCGGCGTCCTCACGGGGGCGCTGTTCGGCTGTCGGCGCAAGCTCGACGTCGTGGGCGTCACGGTGGCGGGCTTTCTCACGGGCTTCGGCGGAGGCATCGTGCGAGACCTGCTGCTGGGCGCCCAGGACGTTTACTTCATGTCGCACCCCGACCTCATCTGGGTCTCGTTTGCGATCTGCCTGCTCACGTTCTACTTCCGCGGGATCTTCCTCGACCTTAACCGGTCGATCTTGCTTGCGGACACTCTGTCGGTGGCGCTCTTTGCGCTCGCCGGCTCGAGCAAGACGTTTGCCTTTGGGCTCGACCCGCTCTACGTGGTGATCATGGGCGTCATCACGGCGGTGGGCGGAGGGGCCCTGCGCGACTCGTTCACGGGCATCACGCCGGCCATCTTCCATGGGTCCAACTACTACGCGATGGCCTGCCTGGGAGGCTCGTGCGCGTTCGCGGCCCTCGCGTTCTCGGGGGTTAACCTCGTGGTCGCGGGCTTCGCGTGCGTGTTTGCCGTGCTCCTGCTGCGCTACCTGTCGATTCGCTTCGACTGGCGCACGCGCGAGGAGGCCGACTTCAAGCCCCGCGTGGCCCAGGCCGCCCGCACGATGCGTCAGCGGCTGCGCACGCGCTCCCGCTCGCGCTCGAGGCGCCGCAGGTAGGGCGCGCTTCCGCTGCGGATGAGTTGGGGCCGGCTGGGTCGCCCGCGTGGGCGCACCGCGGCTTGCGGGGTCCTGCGTACGGATGGGCTGCCGGTCCCACGCATCTCTCGCACGACACAACATATGACGGGGACGTTGGCGTCCGGGCACTCCACTTGGCTGGATTGCCCGGACGCTTTTTGGTCGCGACAATAGAGGGCTGTGAACCAAAAGGTGAAAGGTCTTGCATGTCGGTCGATCTCAAAGCCATCAGTAAGAGAAACCTCGCCCGCGACCTTGGGCTCATTGCGGTGGGCTCGCTGTTGTTCGCGGTGGGCCTCAACTGCTTCATGGAGCCCAATGGCCTGGCGCCCGGAGGCATTTCGGGCCTGGCCATCACCCTGCGCGCCGCGGTGCTCGCCCTGGGCGGCCCCAACCTGCCCGTGGGCATGCAGACCCTCGTGATGAACGCGCTGCTCATGATCGTGGCGGCGCGCGTGGGTGGGGCGAGCTACGTGCTGCGCTCGCTTGCGGGCATAGTTCTGTCGAGCGTGTTCATCGACCTTCTCGCGCCAGTGCTGCCGGTTCTGGCCTCCGACGACCTGTTGCTTGCGGCCCTGTGGGGCGGCGTGGTCTGCGGCGTGGGGCTGGGCATCGTGTTTCGCGCGGGCAGTAACACCGGCGGCACCGACATCATCTGCCAGATCCTCGCGCGCCACACGCCCATTCCCGTGGGCACGTGGGTCACGATCACCGACCTGATGGTCGTCGCCATCTCTGCCTCGGTCTTTTCGCTCGAGAACGCCATGTACGCCACCATTGCGATGTTTCTCATGGGTAAGGTCATCGACATGGTCATCGACGGCCCCAGCCGCGAGCGCGTGGCGTGGATCATCTCGCGCGAGCAGGAGGCCATCGCCCGCTCGATCCTCGACGACCTCGACCGCGGCTGCACCGAGGTGCTGGCCCGTGGCAAGTACACGGGCGAGAGCCGCCCGATGCTCTTTGTGATCCTGGGGCGCGAGGACGTGACGCCGCTCAAGACGATCGTGGCCGAGATCGACCCCGACGCCATCGTGGTCATCACCGAGGCGCACGAGGCCTTTGGCGAGGGCTTCCGCAAGATCGAGGGTGACCGCGGGCTGTAGCGCCCGCGCTATGACGATCGAGCACACACTTCTGCGTGCCAGCAGAGTCGAGCACCCGCATTTACGTGCTAGCAGGCCGCTGAGCGCGTAAATGCGGGTGCTCGAATGATTGGGCGCGGTGGCAGCCTGAGCCTCGAGGCCTCGCTGTCTCGCTACTTCTGCCGTCTCGCTACTCGCTGGGCCAGACGAACTCGCTGCGCCCGGCCTCGCCGCCGTCGACGAGGAGGTTCTGCCCCGTCATGAACCGGTTCGTGACGCCTACGAAGTAGACCCACTCGGCAATCTCGGCGGGCGTGGCCCAGCGGCGCAGCGGCGTGAGGTCCATGATGCGGCCCCACATGCGCTCGTCGTCCATGACGCAGCGGTTGAGCTCGGTGAGCACGCCGCCGGGGTCGACGCTGTTGCAGATGGCCTGCGGGGCCAGGCGGTTCGCGACGTTCTTGGTATAGGCGAGGATGCCGCCCTTCGAGGCCGCGTAGGCCGGAAACTCCGAGCCCGTGTGGCCGCTGGCAGACCCCACGTTCACCACCGAGCGGATGCGCGGCGCGGGCGTGGCGGCGAGGCCCTCGTCCACGAAGGCGTAGGTCTCGGTGACGTTCATCGTGCCGACGAGGTTCACCGCGATGTCGTCCGCGGAGCCCTGAACGCCGGCGTTGTTGACGATGAGCTCGGGCTCGAGGTTGGCGGGCAGCTGGTTCTTCTCGGCAACGTTGGCGAGGAAGTGCTGGTAGTGCTCGTGCTCGATCGTCGAGGGCTGGATGTCGACGCCCCAGACGCGGTGCCCACGCTCAAGGAAGAGCCGCGCGCAGGCAAGGCCAATCCCCTGCGAGGTGCCGGTGATGAGGACGTCCACTAGGCTCTTGCCTCCCTCTCGCTGGCATGGGTCCTCACGTACTCCTCGCCCACGCCCTCGCGCTCCCAGGTGCTCGCGACCCTGAAGCCAACGGGGGAGAGGAGCACCTCGCAGGCGAGCTCGGCCAGGGCTCCGGTGACGGAGCAGGTGAGGACCTGCAGCCAGGACCAGCCAAAGAACACGTGCGAGACGACGATGGCAAAGTCGAGGTTGTCGACGAGTTGTCCCACGCCTGTGCTCACGTAGCTGCGCAGGGCGAACGTGGCGAAGCTGCCGTTGTCGGTCAGGTGGCCGATGAACTGGTTCACGTGGGAGTTGACGAACGACGAGCAGAGCATTGCGAGCGAGCTGCCGAGCACGACGTACCACGAGCCGCCGATGGTGGCGTTGAGCGCGGCGTTGACCTCGAGCGAGCCCGTGTCGTAGTAGGCGCCCCACATGCCGGGGGCGAGGCTCACGAGCCAGAACAGGGCGCTGACGGCAAGGTTGATGCTAAGGGCGAGCAGCGACACCCTGACGGACGCCTTGGGCCCGAAGCGCTTGCAGATCATGTCCATGCACAGGAACGACACCCACGAGAGGGTGAAGCCGCAGTCGAGCGCGAGCCACGGGAGGCTGATGAGCTCCTTGTTCGCGAGCAGGTTCATTAGGATGACGCTCACCACGAAGCAGGTGACGGTGGCGGACGGGATGCTGCGCAGCAGGACCTTGTAGTCCTCAAGGGTACGGCGGAACATGTCTTCTCCTTTGGTTTTAGCTTGTAACGCGCTGGATATCGGAACCGAACAGCGCGGGCGCTCCTTGGCGGCGCCGGCGAACCATCATAGCGCAGGGCGGGAGTGCTAGGGAAGTGTGGGCGGTGTGGGGCGAGCGCCGGCGTGGTTCGTGTGCCTACGACTCGCCTCCCTGGCATGGGCGGGTTGCTAGTCCTGCTCGGCCACGACACGTTCCATCGCGGCGACGAAGCGGGCCACCTGCGGGGA
>NZ_CEVYAT010000017.1:0-19671 GCF_982402205.1 Parolsenella sp.
AGGCTGCGGATGACCTTGCCCACCTCCTCGGGACTCGCGGCGGCAAGCGCCTCGGGCGTGGGCCAGCGATCGAACAGCTCAGGCGTCACCTTGTTGACCTGGGCGTCGGTCGTCTGGGCCGAGAGGAGCACCGAGATGACCAGCCTGAACGGGTTCGTGTGGTCGAGGAAGCACTCAACCGGGCCGTACATCTCGTTGAGGCGGCCACAGAACTCGACTGCCCTCTCCCGCTTCGCAGCGTTCGTCTCGCGCGGCATGTCAGCCTCCTCGGAAAAAGGGCCGGGCTCGCGAGGCGTTCGCGGGCCCGGCCCAGGCGTTCAATCCACTAGTTGCCGCCCGGCATACCGTAGGCCATGAGCTCGTCGATGGTCACGAACTTGTAGCCGGCGGCCTTGAGCTGCGGCAGCGCGATCTTGAGCGCCTCGACCGTCTGCGAGCGGTCGCCGCCGCCGTCGTGCATGAGCACCACGTCGCCCGGCTTGGCCGACAGGATCGCGTCGGCGATCTTCTGTGCGCCCGGGCGCCTCCAATCCTCGGTGTCGATGTTCCAGCCAATCTCGGCGGTGCAGTGGCTCGCGAGCGTCTTGATGATATCGCCGTGGTAGTTGCCGCCCGGTGCGCGCATCACGTGGGTCACGCTCGTGCCCAGCACGCTCTCGATGGCCTGGAAGCCCTTGTCGACCTCGCTCACCTGCTCGTCGGCGCTCATCTTGGTGAGGTCGACGCCGCCGCCCGAGCCGCTCGCGTGGTCCCAGGTGTGGGTGCCGATCTGGTTGCCCTCGGCCGCGATGCGCTTCACGACGTCCGCATGCTCGCCCACCTGGTTGCCAATCTCGAAGAAGGTGGCGTGGGCGTCGTTCTCCTTGAGGACGTCGAGGATCTCGGACGTGGTGGTGGGCCAGGGGCCGTCATCGAACGTGAGGGCGATGACCTTGTCGTCGCCCGTATCGGCCGTGTAGACGTGGTAGCCGGTGTCGACGGGCTGCTTGGTGACCTCGGTCACGGTCTTGCCCGAGACCTTGCCGGTCTTGGTGACCTGCTCGCCATCCTCACCCTCGGAGTAGACGTGGATGGAGCCCGCCCAGTAGAGGTTGAACGAGCTCATATCGTCGCCGCTCTCGCCGTGGGCGACGGGCTCGGTGGTCTCGGTGTACTCCTCGTCGACGTCGTTGCCGTCGGCAAAGGTGACGGTCGAGTGGCGCGGCACGGGCGTGGAGGGGTCTGCCGTGGTCGTGCCGTTGAGGTTGGCCTCGAAGGGATCGCCGCCGCCCTCGGTGGCCACGGAGCCGTCGACGGCGATGAGGTTGCCGGCCTTAGGGCTCGAGAAGCCTTCGCTGATGAGGTCGCCCAGCGTGGAGCCGGCGCGCACCATGCGCTCGGTGCCGTCGACCGACACGCGGTAGATGGGCGGGTTGAAGTAGAGGAACGCACCGCCGCCGACCAGCGCCGCGATGACGACGAGGACCACCACGAGCATCGGCACGCGGCGCTTGCGCTTGCGCGGGGCACCGGGCACGCCGGCGTTGCGCGCGGGGCGGCCGTGGCCCGTGCCCACCTGCTGGGGCGTAAAGCCCGCGGCGCCGGAGGCGGGGCCGCCCGCGTAGGGGTTGTTCTCGCCCTGCGGCACGTAGGCGCCACCCTGGGGGACGTAGGCCCTACGCTGGGTGGGCGCGTCGACGCCAGGCTGGGACGCGGGCGCGTGGCCGTAGGCGTCGTCCGTGCTGGCCTGCGGCACGTACTGCGGCGCGTCTCCCGCACCAGGCTGGGGCACGTACTGCGGCGCGTCTCCCGCACCAGGCTGGGGCACGTACTGCGGCGCGTCGCCCTGGGGCGCGCGGTCAAAGCGACTCTGGCGCCGGAAGTCACCCGGCTCGGGTGAGGTCTTGAAGTGCTTGCCCATCGAAGGGCCTCCCGTTCGCTGAACATATAGGTAACGTATCTATCCTAGCGCCTGCCCCTCATAAATAGTGGGCGCAAGTAACAGATGGGACACGTAGCCCGCGCCATCATGGGGCCGAGAAGGGCGCGGTGGCCGAGAAGCGCGACGACTCGCGGGTGTCTCTCTCGCCCACCGCCGCGTGCCAGAAGACCCGTCCCCTTGGCACGCCCTCGCCAACCGTTTGGCAACGCCTCGTTCAAACTTTTGTCGCTTGCGAGAAGCTCGCGTGTTGCCAAGGCTTAATTACGCCGTAATATTGCCTCGTTAGAGTGTTTCGATGTCAGGGATCCAAGTTCTCCAGAAGAGAAAGCGAGTCCACATGGCTTCAAAGGTCACCGAGGAGTACGGCAGCCTGGTGTTCAGCGACTCCGTCATGCGCGAGCGTCTGCCCAAGCCCACCTACAAGGAGCTCTCCCGCGTCATCAAGGAGGGCAAGGCACTCAACCTCGACATCGCCAACGAGGTTGCCCACGCCATGAAGGAGTGGGCGCTCGAGAAGGGTGCCACGCACTACACGCACTGGTTCCAGCCGCTCACGGGCATCACGTCCGAGAAGCACGACGCCTTCATGGAGCCCACCGGAGACGGCCGCGCGCTGGAGACCTTCTCCGGCAAGGCCCTCATCCAGGGCGAGCCCGACGCCTCGAGCTTCCCGTCCGGCGGCCTGCGCGCCACGTTCGAGGCCCGCGGCTACACCGCCTGGGACCCCACCTCCCCCGCCTTCATCAAGGACGAGGTGCTGTGCGTCCCCACGGCGTTCATCTCCTACACCGGCGAGGCGCTCGACAAGAAGACGCCGCTGCTGCGCTCCACCGTCGCCCTTGACGAGCAGGCTAAGCGCGTGCTCAAGCTCTTTGGCAAGGACGTCACGGCCGTGACCACCACCGTGGGCCCCGAGCAGGAGTACTTCCTCATCAAGGAGGAGGACTACGCCGCGCGCCCCGACCTCATCATGTGCGGCCGCACCCTCTTTGGCTGCGAGCCGGTCAAGGGCCAGGAGCTCGAGGAGCACTACTTCGGCGCCATCCGTCCCACCGTCAACGAGTTCATGAAGGAGCTCGACGACGAGCTGTGGAAGCTCGCGGTGCCCGCCAAGACCAAGCACAACGAGGTTGCCCCCTGCCAGCACGAGCTCGCGCCCATCTTCGAGACGAGCTCCAAGGCCATCGACCACAACCTGGTCACCATGGAGAAGATGAAGATCATCGCCTCCCACCACGGCCTAGTGTGCCTGCAGCACGAGAAGCCCTTTGACTACGTCAACGGCTCGGGCAAGCACAACAACTGGTCAATCTCCGCAGACGGCAAGAACCTGCTCGACCCGTCCGACACCCCCGAGGACAACCTGCAGTTCCTCGTCTTCCTCTCGAGCGTCATCGCCGCGGTCGACGACTACCAGGACCTCATGCGCGCAAGCGTCGCCTCGGCCGGCAACGACCACCGTCTGGGCGCCAACGAGGCTCCTCCCGCGATTGTCTCGATCTTCCTGGGCGACGACCTGGCCGCCGTCGTCGACGCGCTCATCAACGACAAGCCCTACTCGAGCCACCCGCGCGAGAAGATGGACCTGGGCGTGCCGCAGCTGGCCGACCTCACCAAGGACAGCACCGACCGCAACCGCACCTCCCCGTTCGCCTTCACGGGCAACAAGTTCGAGTTCCGCATGTGCGGCTCGCAGCAGAACCTGTCCGACCCCAACATGGTGCTGAACACCGCCGTTGCCGAGAAGCTCGACAAGTTCGCCACCGACATGGCCGACGTTGCCGAGTGCGACTTCATCGTTGCCGCCCTGGCCTGGGTCAAGAAGACCCTCACCGACCACCAGCGCATCATCTTCAACGGCAACGGCTACTCCGGTGAGTGGCCCGAGGAGGCCGAGAAGCGCGGTCTGCTCAACATGCGCACCACGCCCGATGCCCTGCCGTGTCTGCTCGACAAGAAGAATATCGACCTGTTCGAGAAGTACCACGTCTGCAGCGCCGACGAGATGCACGCCCGCTACGTCTCCAAGGCCGAGCAGTACGCCAAGCTCCTCAACATCGAGGCCAACTCGATGGTGTACATGACCAAGCACATGTATCTGCCGGCGCTGTTCGATTACTCCGGCGACATCGCCACGACCGTTGCCACCAAGGCCGAGCTGGGCATCGCCGCCAAGGCCGAGAAGAAGCTCGTCCAGACGCTCACCGACGGCATCGACAAGATCACCGACCTCGTCGACGACCTCGAGCAGAAGAACGCCGCCGCTCAGGGCCTCGAGGACTGCACCGAGCAGGACAACGCCTACCGCGACTCCGTCATCCCCGCGATGGACGAGCTGCGCGCCTCGGTCGACGCGATGGAGAAGGTCTGCGGCCACGACTACTGGCCCGTCCCGAGCTACAACAAGATCCTCTTCTACGTGTAGCCCTTCGCGCGCCAGGCACGCCCGGCGCCGCAAGCCGACCGCGGCAACGCCGCATCCCCAGGAGCCTCGCCCCATCGGGCGGGGCTCCTTTCTTTGGGACACTTAAGCCCGTAGCCTTTCTGTCCCACTTTTCCTGGGTTTTGGGACGATAAAGCTCCGGGCTAATTTGTCCCAGGCAGCAAGGCGCCCGCGTCCGGGCTGCTGCGCTACAGTAGAAACGTCGTGCACACATACGAGAGGAGCGCCATGGGGGCACGCATGAGGGCCGTTAAGACCGCGGCAGACCAGGAGGAGCTCGCAAACCTCGCCAGCCAGATCTGGAACGAGTACTGGCCCGCCCTCATCGGCCAGGACCAGACCAACTACATGGTCAAGCAGTTCCAGAGCCTGCCCGCGATCCAGCGCGACATGGCGGAGCACGCCTACGAGTACTGGTTCGTCATGGACGAGGACGGTCAGACCTGCGGCTACACCGGTGGCCACGTCGAGCCCGAGACCAACCGCTTCTTCATCTCCAAGATCTACCTCAAGAGCAGCTGCCGCGGCCGCCACCTCGCCGCAGACGTCATCTCCTTCTACGTGGGCCTGTGCCGCGAGCGCGGCCTTGCCGCCATGTACCTCACGGTCAACAAGCACAACGAGCTGGGCATCCGCTGCTACCGCGGCCGCGGCTTCGCAGTCATCGACGCGGTGGAGACGAGCATCGGCGAGGGCTTCGTGATGGACGACTACATCATGGAGAAGAAGGTGCCCGCGCTTGCGCCCGACGAGCGCCTCATCGTGATGGACATCGACTCCACGCTCATCAATCAGGAGGTCATCGACCTTCTGGGCGAGGAGGCCGGCGTGGGCGAGAAGGTCGCGGACATCACCGAGCGCGCCATGCGCGGCGAGCTCGACTTTGCCGCGGCGCTCACCGAGCGCGTGGGCCTGCTCGCCGGTCTCGACGAAGACGTGTTCGACCGCACCTACGAGCGCGTGACGTTCACGAAGGGTGCGCCCGAGCTCGTCTCGACCGCCCACGAGCGCGGCTGGAAGGTGGGCGTGGTCTCCGGCGGCTTCCACGAGGTGGCCGACCGCATCGTTGCGGCCGCGGGCATCGACTTCTGCCTGGCAAACCGCCTCGAGGTAGTGGACGGCAAGCTCACGGGCAAGCTGGCCGCGCCCATCGTGACCAAGGACCGCAAGCTCGAGGCCCTCAAGGACTGGGCTAGCGAGCTGGGCATTCCGCTCAAGCGCTGCGTTGCCCTGGGCGACGGCGCCAACGACATCCCCATGATCTTGGCGGCGGGGACGGGCATCGCGTTTTGCGCCAAGCCACGCGTGCGCGAGGCAGCGCCCTACGCCATCGAGGAGCGCGACCTCATGCGCGCTCTCGACATCATCGACCAGTAGCAAACAGGGCGCGCCCGCAAGGACGCGCCCTTCTTACGTGGCGATATGCCGTCCGTCTCCGCTACGGCATCGAAATGCCGGCGACGATCTCGGTGATACCGTCGAACACGAGGGCCACGCCGGCCACGAGCATCACCAGCTCGGCCATCGTGAAGGGCGAGGCCACCACGACGAGCCCCACGACCACCGTGGCGACACCTAGTGCCATGCGCCAGCCCCAGCCAACGCCCACGACGTGGCGCAGCGCGTTGGCCTCGATGACGTCGTTGATGCCCGTCACGAGAATCACGACGCCAATGAGCGCGTAGACCACGCTCACGAAGGCGTCGGGCCAGATGACGAGGCAGGCGCCGGGCACGCACTCGAGCAGGCCCATGAACAGGTCTGCCTGCCGCAGCCCCTCGCTGTAGTGGCGCCAGCAGCCCGCGAGCGTGAGGGCGCCCGCGGCGAGCAGCACCCAGCCCATAACGCGAACCACCAGCAGCGTGGCCCCAATGGGGCTCACGAACAGCGCGATGCCCAGGACGAGCAGCGCCGCGCCCATGAGGATGACCGTTGTCTTCGTGCGCCTAAAGAACCTCTCGAACCAATCCATGCGAACCTCCTCGCTCTCGCTCACCCTTGGCATACCCATCTGCAGCCAGCCCAAGACATCGGGGACACAGGGACGTGTCTTTTGTCACCTTTTGGCGGGGACAAAAGACACGTCCCTGTGTCCCCGTGCGAAAATGCCCTCGCCTTCTGCGGGGAAGACGAGGGACACGAGAAAAGCGGGGCATGGGCCAAGACGGAACTGGCGGCCCCTACGCGAAGAACGCCTTGAGGCCGATGAGCACCAGCACGATGCCGCCGGCGACCTGGGCGCGGTCTCCCAGCACCTCGCCCAGCTTGCGGCCCATGGCAAGCGCCGCGAGGCACAGCACGAACGTCGTGAGGGCGATGATCGAGGCCGCGACCACGATGTTCACCGCCTGGGCGCGCAGGCTCACGCCCACGGCGAAGGCGTCGATCGCGGTGGCGAAGGCCTGGGCGAGGATTGTGACCATCGTGAGGCGCTTGGCCACGGGACCCGCGTGCTCGGCCTCGTCCTCGCCGGGGTGCAGCAGCGCCTCGGCGCCCTCGCGGATCATGTTGCCGCCCACGATGCCCAGAATCACGAGTGTGATGATGCCGGCGTAGCGCTCGATGACCTCGGCCGCGAGGCCTCCCACAAAGTAGCCCAGTAGCGGCATGAGGCCCTGGAACAGGCCAAACATCACGGGCATGAGCACGAGGCGACGCTTGGACTCGCTTGCGTAGACAAACGTGTTGGAGATGGTCACGGCAAAGGCGTCGGCCGAAAGGGCCACGCCCAGCAAGATGATCTCGAGAAGGCTCAAGCCAGTCATCCTCCCATGTTGGAGAAGCACAACGAGCCGATATGATACCCCGCTCGCACACAGTAAGCGCAGGTAAATATGCACGCCCGGTAGAGACGGCAACATCTGATGTGACAGAGAGGCCCTCCCCCTTCTCGCACAAAAGAAGCGGCGGGAGAGGACCGCGCCCCCCCCCGCCGCAGGCGGTCAACTTATTACGTCAAGCAAGCGCGCGTGCTAGGCGCGCTCGCCACGCGCGTCGGGCAGCGTCAACAGCATCACGAGGCCCACGACGAGCAGTACGCCAATCGACAGCACGCCCAGGCTCGCGTCGCCCGTGAGCGAGGTGATGATGCCCACCAGGAACGTGCCGAACACGCTGGCGTAGCGGCCAAAGATGTCGAAGAAGCCGTAGTACTCGTTGCTGTGCTCCTTGGGTACGAGCTTGCCAAAGTAGCTGCGCGAAAGCGCCTGCACGCCACCTTGGAAGAGGCCCACGAGAATGGCGAGGATCCAAAACTCAACAGCCGTCTTGAGCGCAAAGGCCGCGAACAGCACGATGCCGCAGTACGCGAGCACCGCCACGATGATCATGCGCAGGGTGCCCACCTTGCCGGCGAGCTTGCCGTAGATGATGGCCGACGGGAAGGCCACGAACTGCGTCACGAGCAGCGCCAGCACGAGCTGGGTCGAGTCGATGCCCAGGGCCGCGCCATAGCTCGTCGCCATCGAGATGACGGTGTGGACGCCGTCGATGTAGAAGAAGAACGCCACCATGTACACGAGCAGCGTGCGGTTCTTGGCGATGCTCCTCATCGTGTCGACGAGGCCCAAGAAGGTGGAGCCCACGATGGTGCCCAGCGTCTCGCCCGGCTCGCGCTCCTTGCCAAAGCGCTGCTTGTAGGTGCGGATGAGCGGCAGGGTAAAGGCGAGCCACCACAGGCCCGTGATCACAAACGACAGGCGCGTGCACAGCATCGTTTCGAGGCCCAGGGCGGGGCCGCCAAAGATGAGGGCGAGGCAGACGATGAACGGCACGGTGGAGCCCACGTAGCCCCAGGCATAGCCCGAGCTCGAGACCATGTCCATGCGCTCGTCGGTCGTGACGTCGGTGAGCATAGCATCATAGAACGTCATGGACGAGTTGAGGCCAATCGTGCACAGCACGTAAGCCACGAGGAACGGCAGCGCCCCCATGGGGATGGCCTGGGCAAAGCACAGCACGAGGCCCGTGAGGAAGAAGCCAATGAAGAACTTGATCTTGTTGCCCGCGTAGTCTGCGAGCGAACCCAGCACGGGCATGAGCAGCGCCACCACAAGCGAGGCGATGGTCTGGGCGTTGGCCCAGGCGCTCACGAGCTCGGCGGCGGAAGCGCCGGTGTTGATCGCGTTGAAGTAGATGGGCACGATCGAGGTGTTGAGCAGCACGAGCGCCGAGTTGCCCACGTCATACATCACCCAGTTGCGCTCGAGCTTGGTGTACTTGGTCTTTGCCATGGGCATCTCCATAACGTTTGTCGTGCGTCGGCGCGGTGCACGCGGCGCGGGTCCCATCCATGGTAGCGGGTTTGGCCGCTTGCCCACGTAAGGTACCCGAAAAGAATCGACGGCCCGCCTTGGCCCGCGAGCGGGCGGCAAGCGGCAGCGAAACGCCCGCAAGACTGTTCTTCTCGCGCACAGACGGGGCATAATGAGATGGACTTAGCGTATGAAAGGACATCCCATGCCCGCACTCATCACCCATCACCTGTTCGGCGAGCGCTCGGCCACCCTGCTTCCCGAGGGCGTCATCACCAGCGAGGAGGAGCTGCTGGCGTTTCTGCTGGGCAACCAGGGCCCCGACCCCTTCTTCTTCCGCATGCTCACCACGCCAGAGCGCGGCTCCGAGGCCCGCGCGCTTGCCCACGAGATGCATGACGGCCACATGACCAGCGCCTTCACCGCCCTGCGCGAGGGCGTGGGGCACCTGCCCGCCGCAGACGCCGGCATTGGCCGCGCGTTTGCCCTGGGCATGCTCTCCCACTACGCGCTCGACCGCGTGGCGCACCCCTTTGTCTACGCGCAGCAGTACGCCATCGTCGAGGCGGCCGACGACCTCTATGACGCGGACAGCGAGGTCCACGCCGTCATCGAGAGCGACCTCGACACCTGGATGCTGTGGAAGCTGCGCCGCGCGACCGTGCACGACTGCCCGCCGGCGTCGGAGCTCGTCCACACCGAGCGCATCTGCCGCGTGGCGGGCGCCCTCATGAGCCAGGTCGCGTGGGAGACGTTTGGCCTCAAGGTGGGCGCGAGCGAGTACGCGGGCGCCGTGGCTGACATGGAGCTGTGCTACCGCTCGATCGAGCCGCACGGCTCGCTGCGCGGCGTGGGGCTGGGCGTCATCGAGCGCGCCGTGCGATCGCACTCGCTGCTGCAGGCCCTCTCCCACCGCGTCTCGACCTCCGACGAGTGCGCCGCGGCCAACCTTGACCACGAGGAGTGGGTGAACCCCTTTACGCGCGTCGCGTCCAACGAGAGCTTCCCCGAGGTGTTCGACCGCGCCCTCAAGGGCTGGCCGACGCTCTCCGAGGCGTTCACGCACGGCGGCGAGGAGCTGCGCGCCGCGGTCGCCGGCCTCAACTACTCCGGCATGCCGCTGAGCGCCGACGAAGCTCCCGAGTCTGCCGACGATGCCGAGCAGGCCGGCGCGACCGTCGAGGCGTAGCGCGGCGGCGTCAAAACGTGCGCAAACCACAGGAGGGCCCGGCAACCACACGGCTGCCGGGCCCTCCTTTGTCACACTTGCCTACTCGTGGCGCTCGAGGAACTCCTCGACCACGGCGTTGTACTGCTCGACATGCTCGAGGTGCACGCAGTGGGTGCCTTCGAGCAGGGCCCACTCGGCACCGGGGATGCCATCGGCGACCTGCTTGGCGATGAGCGGGGTGCACTCGTCGGCCGTGCCCGAGGTCACGAGCGTGGGGATGCAGATGTTGGACAGCCGGTCGACCACGCTCCAGTCCTTGAGCTTGCCCGTGAACACGAACTCGCTCATGCCCTGCATCGTGTGGTAGACCTCGTCGCCCACGGGGTCGGCGAAGGGCTTGCGCCACTCGACGGGACGCTCGTCCTCGGGCACCGCGGCCACGTGGCGGCGGTAGTACTCGGCGCTCGCAACCTTGACCTCTGGGCGGTCGTAGTCGCCGTCGACGTCTGCCTGGGCAAGCGCCTTCTCCATCTCGCGGGGCAGGTAGGAGCGCAGGCGAAGCGCCTCGGAGAGCCACAGGTGCGCGTCTGCCGGCGAGCTCGCCACCACCATCGACGCCACGCCGCTCGGGCGGTGCGTGGCGTACTGCAGCTCGAGCATGCCGCCCCAGCTCTGGCCCAGCAGGTGCACGTGCTCGAGGCCCAGGTGACGGCGCAGGGCCACGAGCTCCTCCTCGAAGAGCTCGGCGCTCCACATGTCGGGGTTGGAGGGCGTCTTGGAGTAGCCGCAGCCAATCTGGTCGTAGTAG
This sequence comes from Parolsenella sp., assembly GCF_982402205.1. NCBI lineage: Bacteria > Bacillati > Actinomycetota > Coriobacteriia > Coriobacteriales > Atopobiaceae > Parolsenella > Parolsenella sp. The sequence goes on from NZ_CEVYAT010000017.1 coordinate 10,597, forward strand.
ATGACCTGACGGTGGTACTTGCGGGCGAGCTCGTCGAGGGAGCGCAGGTACCAGTGGGTGTTGCCGGGGCCGCCGTGGATGGTGAGTAGTGGTAGGCGCCCCAGGTCGTTCTCGCCCACGATGCGATACCACGTCTTGTATCCGGCAAACGGCATGTACCCCTCGACGACCTTGAGCTCCTCCATGGGTCTCCCTTCCTTCCGCCCGGCCACAAGGGCCGGCCTGTCCAATGCCCGGAGCGCACGCGGGCCGTGCGCATCGCCGGCCAAGCAACCAGGCTGTAACCATGCCTTGGGTGTGGAGCCATATACTAGCTGCACAACGCACGCAGGCGAGCCGTCCGCCCATTCTGTAACGATGCGATTACAAGGGTCGGCGACGCCCTGCTCGCGCTTGAAAACACCCTTATTCATAGTAGGGTAGTAGGAAATAAAAGCAACCCGCCGGAACCAGCGCCCCAGGCGCCGCGCGAAACGGGCCAAGAGCGCCGGCCAGCCACGTGCGCAGCCGGCACCAGAAAGGATGGAACCATGGACGCAAGGAAGCTCCTCTCCACCCCCCTCTCGCGCCGCGGTGTCATCGCGGGCAGCGCCGCCGCGGCCGTCGCCGCACTCGCCGGCTGCAAGAAGGGCGACGACACCGCCGCGCAGGTCGCCACCACCGGCACCGCGGGCGGCACGCTCTCCTACCACATCGAGAACCCCACGGGCATCGAGCCCTATACCCTCGAGGACGAGAACGCCGTGGCCGTGGCGTTCAACCTCTTTGACGCCCTCACCTACTACAACTTCAAGACCGGCGAGCTCGAAGACCTCGTTGCCGAGAGCCACAAGCACAACGACGACGACACCGTCTGGACCTTCCACGTGCGCAAGGGCACCAAGTTTCACGACGGCTCCGAGGTCACGGCCAAGTCGTTTAAGTACGCCTGGAACCGCCTGTGCAACCCGGCCACGTCTGACCAGCCCTCCAACGTCTCTTACCACCTGTCGATGGTGAAGGGCTACGAGGACGTCACCGCAGGTACCGCCACTGAGCTCGCAGGCCTCACCTGCCCCGACGACTACACTTTGGTGGTTGAGCTCGAGCAGCCCTACGCGGACTTCGACTACGTCTGCGCGGCGCCGGTCCTCTCGCCCATTCCCGAGGGCCAGGGTTCGGGCGACGGCTACAAGGACTTTGCCCTGGCGCCCGTGGGCAACGGCCCCTTCAAGATGAAGGGCGGCTGGGTCGATGGCCAGTACGTCGAGACCGAGCGCTTCGAGGACTACGCGAATGGAGAGGCGCCCAAGGTCGACGGCGTGCGCTTCGCGATTTACCGCGACTCCAACACCGCCTACAAGGAGCTCGACGCGGGCTCGCTCGACTGCTCGCTCGTGCCCATCAACGCCACCAAGCAGGCCAAGGAGAGCTACGGCGAGTCGGCCGACGGCTACACCGCCACGCCCGGCAGCCAGTTCCTGGGCGGCACGATGCTCTACACGCAGTTCCTCTCGTTCAACGTCGACGACCCCGTGATGGGCGACGTGCGCGTGCGTCGCGCCCTGTCGCTGGCCATCAACCGCCAGGCCATCTGCGACGCCATCTACGAGGGCTCGGCCAAGCCGGCAGACGACATCGTCCCCGAGGCCATCGACGGCTACCGCGAGGGCGCCTGGAAGTGGGCCGCCTACGACCCCGACCAGGCCGCGCAGCTGCTCGACGAGGCGGGTTACACCGCCGACGCCGACGGCAAGCGCAACCTGTCGTTCAAGCTCATGACCAACGCCGCCAACACGCAGGACGAGTACCAGGCCATCCAGGCCGACTGGCAGAAGCTTGGTCTCGACGTCGAGATCGACAAGGTCGAGTACGCCGCGATGTACCAGTCCTACCTCGACGGCACCTACTCGGTGGGCGCCCGCGCGTGGTATGCGGACTACCCCATCGCCGACAACTACCTCTACCCGCTGTTCCACAAGGGCAACGGCGACAACGTGAGCCACTTTGCGGACGACAAGTACGAGGAGCTCATCGCGACCGCCCGCGCCACGGCCGACCACGACGAGCGCGTGGCCGCGATGCGGGCCGTCGACGACTACGTGGCAGACCTCGTGCCCTACACGCCGCTCAACTACCGCTCGCTCGCCCGCTGCACCGACAAGCGCGTGGCCGAGCTCACGGTGAGCCCTCAGATCCTGCCCCTGCTGAGCGAGGCCAGCCTCTCCGAGTAGCAAGCGCATGCCAAAGGGGACGGGTCTGTTGGCACGTCCCGAGACAAGAGCGGCCCCGACGCATCTGATGCTGCGCCGGGGCCGCTCCGCTGTTCGGGGACAGAGGGACGTGCCTTTTGACCCCCGCCCTCTTTTCAGGAAAGGTAACAAAGGGCTTTGACCCCTTTGTCACACGCCGGTGAAGCGCTGGCCCTCCCAGGCCCAGGCGCGGTTCATCTGGGCGCCGCACGTGTAGCCAATGGCGCCCGCCCCCTCGGTGGGCAGGGCGATGACACCGCCGTTGCCACCACGGGCGTCGACCGCCTCGAGCATGTGGCAGCAGGCCTCGTCAAGCGCCTCGCCGGCGATGTTCACGCGCGCGTGCACCTGGTAGGCAGCCACCTCCTGGATGAACGTCTCGCCCGTGCCGGTGCAGCTCACGGCCACGCTCCCGGCATTGGCGTAGGTGCCGGCGCCGCACAAGGGCGAGTCGCCCACGCGGCCGCTCACCTGCCCCGTGATGCCGCCGGTCGAGGTGCCGGTCGCGATGTTGCCGTGTGCGTCTCGCGCAACGGCGCCCACGGTGCCGTGGCGGGTCGCATCGGCAGCCGCAGCATCGGCCGCGCTGGCACCCGCGGCATGCAGCTGCTTCCACTCCTCGAGCGCCGCCGCGCGGGCTGGCGTCACAAAATAGGCGTTGTCGACCTGCTCGATCCCCCACTCGTCAAGAAGCGCCGGCGACGGTGCCGAGAAGAGCACGTGCGGTGTGCGCTCCATCACGGCACGGGCCACGTCGATGGGATGCTTGGCCGAGGTAAGGCCGCAGGCGGCGCCCGTCTCGCCATTGCCCAGCATGAGACAGGCGTCAAGCTCGGCCGTGCCGTCGAGCGTGAGGGCCGCACCACGGGCGCAGTTGAAGCACGGGGCGTCCTCCATCACGTGGATGGCCGCGATCACGGCGTCCTCGGCCGCGCCCCCGGCCACAAGCACCGCATAGCCCGCGTCGAGGGCCGCCGCCAGGGCCGCGTTCGTCTCGGCCTTCTGCTCGAGAGTCATCTCGTGCAGGCGCCTGCCCGCACCGCCGTGGATCACCAGCAGCGGGCCCTCTCCCCCAACGCGCTCGACGCGCGCAACGTCGCCCATGCTCATGCGCCTTCCTTTCGCCCTAGGGGGATATGACAAAAGGCACGTCCCCCTGTCATGCCGCCCCTCTTTTCAGAAAAGGTGACAAAGGGCTCTGACCCCTCTGTCACGTCCCTACATAACGGGCGGCTCCGCCAGCGCACACACGCCGGCGGAGCCGCCCCACAAATCAAAGTTCAAACAACCAAGAAGAGCTAGCAGACCTTGAAGACCCAGTTGTGCTTGTCCTCGACGGCGCCGTCCTGGATGCCGGTGAGGGTCTCGCGCAGCTTCTTCATGACCGGGCCGCACTCAACGTGGCCGGCCGGGAAGACGACGGTCTCGTCGGCGCCGTAGACCTTGTTGTCAATCTCGCCCACCGGGGAAATGACGGCGGCGGTGCCGCACATGCCGCACTCGGAGAACTTGTCACTCTTGACCTCGGCCCACTCGACCGGGCGCTCGTCGACGACCATGCCGAGGTCCTGAGCAACCTGGACCAGCGAGCGACGGGTGATGGAGGGCAGGATCGAGTCGGTGTGGCTCTTGGGAACGACGAGGGTGTTGCCGTCGACGAACAGCACGTTGGCGCCGCCCGTCTCCTCGACGTAGGTGCGGGTCTCGGAGTCGAGGTAGAGGTTGTCGGCATAGCCGGTAGAGTGGGCCTCGACGGAGGGCTTCAGGCTCATGGCGTAGTTCAGGCCGGCCTTGATGTTGCCGGTGCCGTGGGGCGCGGCGCGGTCGTACTCGGAGACGCGCAGCTTGACGGCCTTGAGGCCACCCTTGTAGTAGGGGCCCACCGGCGTCACGAGGATGCGGAAGGTATACTCGGGAGCGGGGGCAACGCCGATGACGTTGCCGGAGCCAATCATGAACGGACGGACGTACAGCGTGGCGCCGGAGCCAAAGGGCGGCACCCAGGCGGCGTTGGCCGTGACGACCTGCTTGACGGCGTCAACGAAGCGGTCAACCGGGAAGGGCGGCATCTCGAGGCGCTGGGCGGAGTCGTACATGCGCTGGGCGTTCTGGTCCGGGCGGAAGCAGACGATGCTGCCGTCGGCGGTGGTGTAGGCCTTGAGGCCCTCGAAGACCTCCTGGCAGTAGTGGAAGATGCCGCCGCACTCGGAGACGTGCATCGTGTGGTCGGTCGTGAGGCCGCCCTCGTCCCACTCGCCGTCCTTCCAGTGGGCCTCATAGCTGTAGTCGGTCTGCATATAGCTGAAGCCGAGGCTGCCCCAGTCCAGGTCCTTCTTCTCAACTGCCATGCTGTAACGCTCCTCACGTACCTTGTCGTTCGTAAAGCGGCACTTCTATGTCGCGGTATCGCCACAGGATAGCCCCGTTATGTTACGGCGCGGTAACGGGTGCGGCAGGTGTGCGCAATGGCCGAGACGAGCAGGCCGGCAGCAGGCGGTCGCGTGCCGGCAGACCCGTCCCCTTTGGCACGAAAGCGGGGCGAGAGGCACGCACCCCTCGCCCCGCTTGGCAAGCCAACTCAGCCTGGGACAGAATTGCCCGGAGCTGTTTCGTCCCACGTTACCTGGGGTTTGGGACGATAAAGCTCCGGGCTAAATCGTCCCAGGCCCGCCGGACTCCGCTACCTGCCCAGGTCCTGCAGGGCCACGACGTCAAGCGACCCCTCGCGCGCCGTGCGGATGGCCTCGGCCATCGCCTGGGCACCGGCGAGCGTCGTGACGTTCGTGACGCGGTAGCGCACCGCAAGCTGACGCAGCGTGTAGAAGTCGCCGCGGGTCTCGTGGCCGCCAGGTGTGTTGATGATGAGCTGGATGTCGCCACCCGAGAGCATCGTGGCGATGTTGGGGCGCATCTCGCTCGCACGGCGCACGCTCTTGCAGGCGATGCCCGCCGCGCGCAGGGCCTTGGCCGTGCCCGAGGTGCCCACGAGCTCAAAGCCCATGCCAACCAGGTCGCGCGCCACGCCAATGATCGCGCGCTTGTCGCGGTCGCGCACGGAGATGAACACGCGGCCCTTCGTGGGCAGGCCGTAGGAGATGGCCAGCTGCGTCTTGGCGTAGGCGGCCGGGAACGTGGGCGCCACACCCATGACCTCGCCGGTCGACTTCATCTCGGGGCCCAGCGTCATGTCGGCGCCCGGGAAGCGGTCGAAGGGCAGCACGGCCTCCTTGCAGGCAAAGTAGTCAAACGTGCGGTCCTCGGGCGGCAGGCCCAGGTCGCAGATCTTCTCGCCCGCCATGATCTTTGCCGCCATGCGCGCGAGCGGCACGCCGGTCGACTTGGACGAGAAGGGCACCGTGCGGCTCGCGCGGGGATTCAGCTCGATGACGTAGAGGCGGCCGTTGTGCACCGCGTACTGGACGTTGAGCGCGCCTACGACGTGGCAGGCCAGCGCCAGCTTGTGGGTGGTCTCGCGGATCTCGGTGATCATCGAGTCTGCGAGCGAGTAGGGCGGCATGCAGCACGCCGAGTCGCCGGAGTGGATGCCCGCCTCCTCGATCTGCTCGAGCACGCTGCCCACGTAGCACTCCCGCCCGTCTGCCAGGGCGTCGACGTCGAGCTCGACGGCGGAGTCCAGGAACGAATCGAGGTAGATGGGGTGGTCCTTGGAGACGCGCGTGGCGGCCTCCATGTAGCTCTTGAGGTGGCGCTCGTCGTAGGCGATGACCATGCCGCGGCCGCCCAGCACGTAGCTCGGGCGCACCAGCAGCGGGAACCCGATGCGCTTGGCGACCTCGACGGCCTCCTCGTAGGTCTCGGCCACGCCACTCACCGGGTAGGCGATGCCCAGCTCGTCGAGCAGGGCGCTGAAGCGCTCGCGGTCCTCGGCAAGGTCGAGGGCGTCGGGCTGGGTGCCCATGATGGGCACACCCGCGGCCTTGAGGCGCGCGGCAAGGTTGATGGGGGTCTGGCCGCCCAGCGTACAGATGACGCCCTCGGGCTGCTCGACGTCGACGATGTCCATGACGTCCTCGAAGGTGAGCGGCTCGAAGTAGAGGCGGTCGGAGGTGTCGTAGTCGGTCGAGACGGTCTCGGGGTTGCAGTTGACCATGACCGTCTCGTAGCCCTTGTCGTGCAGGGCGTAGGCGGCGTGGCAGCAGCAGTAGTCGAACTCGATGCCCTGGCCGATGCGGTTGGGGCCGGCCGAGAGGATCATCGCGCGCGGCTTATCGGTGTCGCGGCGCTCGGTGGCGCCCCACTCGTAGGTCTTGTAGTGGTAGCTCGTGCGGGCCGGGAACTCGCCGCCGCAGGTGTCGACCGTCTTGATCGCGGGCGTCACGCCCTTGGCCTTGCGCCAGGCGCGCACCTCGAGCTCGGTGGCGCCGGTGAAGTGGGCGATCTGCTCGTCGGAGAAGCCCATCTGCTTGACCGAGCGCATGTCGCGTCCCGAGATGTCGGTGAGGCGGCGCTCGGCGAGCCAGGCCTCGGTGTCGGTGAGGTTCTTGAGGTGGCTCAGATACCACGGGTCGATGCCCGTGAGGTCGTGGATCTCGTCGATGTCCCAGCCGCGGCGCAGCGCCTCGATGACGTAGTAGATGCGTTGGGCGGTGGGCACCGAGACGCGCTGGCGGAAGTCGGGCACGTCATAGAGCGCGGGGTCGTCGGCGCCAAGCATGTTCTCGCCCGTCTCGAGCGAGCGCATGGCCTTGTTGAAGCTCTCCTCGAAGGTGCGGCCAATGGCCATGACCTCGCCCACGGCCTTCATGCGGGTCGAGAGCGTGGCGTCAGTGCCCTTGAACTTCTCGAAGGCAAAGCGCGGGACCTTGACCACGCAGTAGTCAATCGAGGGCTCGAAGCACGCGGGCGTTGCCTGGGTGATGTCGTTGGTGACCTCGTCGAGGGTGAGGCCCACGGCCAGGCGCGCCGCGACCTTGGCGATGGGGAATCCCGTGGCCTTGGAGGCGAGCGCCGACGAGCGGCTCACGCGCGGGTTCATCTCGACCACGATGATGCGGCCGTCCTCGGGGTTCACGGCGAACTGGACGTTGGAGCCGCCGGTGGCCACGCCCACCTTCTCGAGGATGGCGAGCGAGTAGTCGCGCAGCTTCTGCAGCTCGGTGTCGGCCAGGGTCTGTGCCGGCGCCACGGTGATGGAGTCGCCGGTGTGGACGCCCATGGGATCGAGGTTCTCGATGGAGCAGATCACGATGCCGTTGCCGGCGCAGTCGCGCATGACCTCCATCTCGATTTCCTTCCAGCCCTGGATGGACTCCTCCACCAGGACCTCGCCCTCGGGCGACAGGTCGACGCCCTGGGCCACGATGCGGCGCAGGTCGTCCATGTCATAGGCGATGCCGCCGCCGGCGCCGCCCAGCGTGAAGCTCGGGCGGATGATGACGGGAAATCCCAGCTCGGAGACGATGCGCTCGGCGTCTGCCACCGAGTAGGCGAAGCCCGAGCGGCAGATGTGCAGGCCGATGTCCTCCATGGCCTCGGCAAAGAGCTTGCGGTCCTCGCCGATACGGATCGACTCGGTGTTGCAGCCGATGACCTCGACGCCGTACTTGGACAGCACGCCCGCCTCGTCGAGCTCGATGGCGCAGTTGAGGCCCGTCTGGCCGCCCATGTTGGGCAGCAGGGCGTCGGGGCGCTCGCGCTCGATGACCTTGGCGACCGCATCGGCCGTGATGGGCTCGACGTAGGTGCGGTCGGCGATGTTGGGGTCGGTCATGATCGTGGCCGGGTTGGAGTTCACCAGCACGACCTCGTAGCCCAAGGCCTTGAGGCTCTCGCAGGCCTGCGTGCCCGAGTAGTCGAACTCGCACGCCTGGCCAATGACGATGGGGCCAGAGCCAATGACCAGAATCTTCTTGATGTCGGTACGCTTCGGCAACTAGAAGCGCCTCCCCTCGCGGACGTCGATGTCAAGGTAGTTGGGCTCGCCCTCGATGAGGCGACGGAACGCCTCGAAGAGGTAGACCGCGTCGTGCGGGCCGGGCGAGGCCTCGGGATGGTACTGCACCGAGAACGCAGGGATGTCGAGGAACTGGATGCCCTCGGGCGTGCCGTCGTTGAGGTTCACGTGCGTGAGGCGGATGCGGCCGAAGCGCTCGGTGTTGGCGACCGGCGCGATGCGTCGCTCGCTCCAGAAACGCAGGTCGGAGGTGTTGGCGGCGCGCCAGGCGTCCACGACCTCCTGCCCGCCGGACAGCTCCACGTCGAGCTCGCCCAGGCTCGGGAAGACGAGGCCATAGTTGTGGTTCTGGGCCGTGACCTCGACCATGCCCGAGAGCAGGTTCATGACGGGCTGGTTACCGCCGTGGTGGCCGTACGGGAGCTTCTCGATCTGGGCGCCCGCGGCCTGGCAGATCATCTGGTGGCCCAGGCAGATGCCAAAGACGGGCACGCGGCCCAGGAGCTGCTCGGCGCAGGCGGCGGGCTCGGGCAGCTCGCGGGGGTCGCCGGGGCCGTTGGAGAGGAACACGCCGTCGGGGTTGTCGGCCAAGATCTTCTCGGCCGGGGTGTCCCAGGGCACGACGTGCACGTCGATGCCGGCACCGATGAGGCCGCGCAGGATGCCGCGCTTCTCGCCGCAGTCGAGGGCGGTGACGCGCAGGCGGCGGCGCGGACGGTCGAGGTCGACCTTGGCGTCGACGTCGTAGGCGTCGGCCGTCGAGACCTTGGCGACCCAGTTGGTCTCGGAGATGGAGGGGGCTTCCTTGACGCGGGCCACGAGGCTCGCCGGGTCGAGGTCGGTGGTCGAGATGGCGCAGCGCATCGTGCCGGCCTCGCGCACGCGCAGCGTGAGCTCGCGGGTGTCGACGCACTCGATGGCCACGATGCC